>JANXZI010000239.1 GCA_025355595.1 Spartobacteria bacterium | reverse complement strand
CGGCGACTGCGGCGTGCCATACGGATGCGTCGCATCCACCGTCGTCGTGCCGATCGCGTGATAGTGATAGCCCCAGCCGCTGCCGATGTCGTGCCCGCCGTCCGCATCGAGCGCCTGGCGCGCAGTGCCGTCCGGCTCGACGAAGCCGTAAATTGGATAGCCATCCAGCGCCCACGCCACCGGCCTGTCATTGCCCAGCACGCCGCCGAATGCGCTCAGCAGATGCGTCGGGATGATGTGGTAGTGGTAGTCGTCCGCGAGCCCGCAATGCCCGCCATACGCATCGAGTTCGCCGATCGCATACGAGACTGCGCCGGTGTTGTTCTTCGGATTGAAAATCGCGATCCCATTCGCGGCGATGGCGACTGCGCCGCGCTGAAAATTTCCCGCCGAGATGGGAATGGGCGAAGCCGACGGCGCCGGCACGAGCGGCAGCCGCCAGGTGTTCGGCTGCCCGTAGCCGAGCGAGCTGGTGCTGTTCTCCGGGTTCGTCGTGTTCGCAAAATACGACGCGGGCACGGGAATCTGCTGCTGCCACGACGTGATGCCCACCATGAGATTCGGCATCAACGCGACGTCCGGCATGTTGTCCGACTCCTCGTAAAAAGTCGTGCCGTCCCAAGCGTAGCGCACGCGCGGCTTGAACGGCGCGAACGACGCGGCCATCAGCGCGCCATTGCCCGCGGGCGCAGTGTAGGACGTGAGCGTGAACGTGTCACCAGCGTCCAGTGCGCTGAACGGCGTGGTGATGAAGTAGAACTGCGGCACCGTATCGGCTCCGACATTCGGATTCTTCGCCTGACTACCCGTGTTCCCCGTCGGCGCACTGCTGCTACGAATATCCGCAGGCCGGTTCGTGCGTCGCGAAAGGTAATGCGCAGTCAGCGCGCGGATCGCATCGCTGTCCGCCGCCGGGATGGCTTTTCCACTGCGCAAAATTTCCAGCATCTCGCGCGGCGGCTGGGCGGAATAATTGCGCGCGGAGAAACGCGCATCGTCGTGCGCCGCGCCCGTGTCGTGTGCGAAAGCCGCCGTTGCGCTGGCGATCATTGCGATTGTGGAGAGCAGACGAGCGTTGATTTTCATGGGGTGAATGGAGAACGGCAGTGCGACTTCCCGAAACGTAAGCGTGCTTTGTCAGCAAAGCGTCCGAATGGAACCGGAGAATTGTCAGCAAAGAGTAAAACTGCGCGCCTTGCGCGGCACTGCGGGTTAGCCTCCGCATCACATCGCCATGGCACCTAGCGCTCCAACTTCCGCAGTGAAAATCCGCGAGGGACTGCGCGTGCTCGTGATTGATGACGACGAGGATCTCTGCGAACTCACGGCTGATTACCTCGCACCGCTCGGCTTCCGCGTAGAGGCGGCGCACACTGGAGAGCACGGTGCGGAACGCGCGCTGAACGAATCGTGGCACGCGGTGATCCTCGACGTGATGCTGCCGGATGTGGACGGATTCGAGGTGCTGCGGCGCATCCGCGCAAAATCAAAAGTGCCCGTGCTCATGCTCACCGGGCGCGGCGAGGAAGTGGATCGTGTCGTCGGCCTCGAACTCGGCGCGGACGATTATCTGCCGAAGACATTTTCCTCCCGGGAACTGCTCGCCCGCCTGCGCGCGGCAATGCGGCGCGCGGGATGGGTGGAGGAAAGTCCCGTGCAGCCGCCGATGCGCGAAGTGATCGCCGGCCCACTGCGCATCTGTTCCGACACACACACGGCGACGCTCGACGACAAGGCACTCACGCTAACGCGAATTGAATTCGATCTGCTGCTCACGCTCGCGAAGGGAAAAGGTCGCGTGAAGTCGCGCGACCAGATCTTCGACGAGTTGCACGGAGGGGAGTGCGAGGCATTCGACCGCGCGATAGACATGCACATTTCCTCGCTGCGCAAAAAACTCGGCGACGATCCGAAGGAGCCGCGCTTCATCAGGACCGTGCGCGGCGTCGGCTATATGCTCACGGTGCCGGAGGACTGAGACGATGCGCCTGCGATTCCCGCTCTACGGCAAGGTGCTGTTCTGGTTCTTCGTGAACCTCGCGCTCGTCGCGGCGCTCGCTTATGGATTTGTGCGGATGCAGTTCCGCGTGGGACTGGACTGGCTGCTGGCCGGCGAAGCACGGCAGCGCTTGGAAGCGATGGGCAAAGTCATCGGCGGCGAG
>JANXZI010000544.1 GCA_025355595.1 Spartobacteria bacterium | reverse complement strand
GATGATCTGGAAGCGCTTCGCGTCGTCCGGCGAAGGCGTGTCGCACACGAGCATGATGTGCGCGAGATTGCCGGGAATGAGGCAGCTCACGATGTCGCCCGGCCGGTAGTCCGCGGCATTTTTCGTGACGGCGATCTTCTTTCCTGTGCGCTCGAAGAACCGCATGAGATTCGGCACGCGGCGGTGGTCAATGTTCGCATCCGGCGACTTCAGCCCCCACTGCTGCGGGTATTTTGCAAAGGCGCGCACCATGTCCTCGTGGACGACCTTTTGCAGATCGATCCCCATCGCGCGGAAGGCGCGCACGATCACATCCGTACACACGCCGCGCTCCTCCGGCACGTCGCCGCCGGGGTAGGCGAGTTTCACATAGGTGCCGTCGTAGAGCGTCGTGACGCCGATTTGTGAGCGCGCAGCCGTGACGAGTTTTTTCGCAGGCTCCGACAGATCAGCCTGCAGAGGGAGCGCGGCTGCGAAAGTGAGGAGGATGGAAAGGCGCATGTCGCGCTTCTCCGACACGCAAGGTGCCAGGGTGTTCAATTTTCCCCGGAAGAAAATCGTGCGCGGAGCGGCGGCGTCAGTGCTTCGTCTCGCCTGCGCCGACTGGGCTCGCGGGAAGATCGCCTTCACCGAGGCGGCGCTGGAAGAGCTCGATGGCGAGGCCGTAGCACTGGCGTGCGAGCGCGGGATTGTAGCGTGGGCCTTCGTCGCGGAGGAATGCATGCGCGCCGTTCACCTCGAAGGTCTGATGATTCGTGCCACCTTCCTCGAGTCCGCGGCGGATTTGCATGCGGCCCTCGAAGGGAACGTGCGGATCCTGCCGGCCCCACACCATGAGCAGTTCGCCCTTGATGTCGCCTCGGCGCGCGCGTTCCAGCGTGTCGTCGGCCATGCCTGTGCCGAGGCCGCGGGGGTGGCTTTCGATCTTGTGGATATCCGTCGCGTAGAAACACACGCCCGCGCGGATATCGGGGCTGAAGCAGTTTCGGAAATTCAGATGCCCGCCGATGCACAGGCCCATCGAGCCGAGGCGGCCTGTGCTGTTCGGGTGCGTCTTCAAAAATTCCCGCAGCGCGGCGAGGTCGGCGTCGTATGCGGCCAGCGATTTGTCCTGCTTGCAGAAGTTCCCGCGCTCCGCGCCCGCGCTGTCGTAGCCGATCACAGTGCCAGCGGGCTCATACTCGTGGAAAATTTCCGGCGCAGCGACGATGAAGCCGTGGCCCGCAAGCATCGCGGCCGTGCGGCGGATCGGGCCGGTGACTTGGAAAATTTCCGAGAAGAGCGAGATGGCGGGATATTTTCCCGGAGCCGCAGGACGGAAGATGTGCGTGCGCATCGGCCCGCTCGGCGTGGCGATGTCGGAAAATTCGTGGTCAATGATCGTCATGTGCGGCGGCGGAGATAGCGGCGGAGCGGCGTGTCCGCAAGAGTGGACGCGAGCGCGGGCAGGGACGCAGATTCAACGCTCAACGCCCAACGCCCAACGTCCAAGGCCGAATGTCCAGAGGCAGAGTCGGATTCCTTCTTTGAGCGTTGAGCGTTGGGCCTTGAGCCCGCCGCAGGCGCCTTTTTCCAAGCCCGGACATTTCTCTCCTCGGGAATACGCCTCACCTTCCCACACCAGTCCCACGCAGCCGCCGCGCTAATTCTTCTTCTTCGCCAGATCCGGAATGATGAGCGTCATGCCGGGCTTGATGTTGTCCTTCCCTCCAAGCTGGTTCGCATTCGCGTCCTTGATCCTCGAGGCATTCGCGCGGTTGCGATAGTACTTGAACGCGATGGACGCGAGCGTCTCGCCTCGCTCCACGGTGTGCGTGCGCGCGCCGGGCGTCATCTTGTCCGTGCCGCCGGCACCGGGCGCACGGGAAACGGTCGCTGGCTTGATGGTGTGGATTTCCGCGAGGTCCTTGCGCAGGCGCTCGTTTTCGTTGCGCAGGCGTGCGGCCTCGGCGGTGGTCATCAGGCCGCCGTCCTTGAGCGAGAGGTTCAGGCGTTTCTCGCAGTCGGCACGCGCGGTTCTCGCCTCTTTCGACCGACCGTCCTTGGGGACGAGGTCGAGGTAGCGGTCGTAATGGTGGATCGCGGCGAGCGGGTTCTTCAGCTTGTCGTCGTAGAGATTCCCGAGCTTGTAGTGGATCTCCGCGGTTTTCACCGTGCCATCGAGCGCGCTCTCGTACGCGCGCACGGCTTCCTTGTATGCGCCGAGCTTCGTGCGCTTGTCGCCGAGATCCACGGCCTCACGCGCGTTGTCCTGCTTTTCGCAGGCGGCGAGAAAAAGCGCGGCGAGAAAAATGGCGGCGATCCTCATAGGGCCGAGTCGCGGAGGTTCGCCTTGTCAACCGCCTCGACGACGGCATTCACGACCTTCACGCGCGTGAGCCATTTGTAGTTCGCGCCGATGACATGCCACGGCGCGCGCTCGGTGGAGGTCTTGAAAAGCATGTCCTGCGCGGCCTCCACATTTTCCTTCCAGTGCCGGCGATTGCGCCAGTCCTCGTCGCTGATCTTCCAGTGCTTGTACGGGTCCGCCTCGCGCGCCTTGAAGCGCGTGAGCTGCTCGTCCTTCGAGATGAAGAGGAAGAATTTGATGATGATCGTGCCGTCATCAAGGAGCTGACGCTCGAACTCATTGATCTCGTGGTAGGCGCGCTTCCACTCCGGCACGCTGCAAAATCCCTCGACGCGCTCGACGAGCAGGCGGCCGTACCACGAGCGGTCGAAGACGACCGTGCGGCCGTACTGCGGCAGCCGCTGCCAGAAACGCCAGAGGTAGTGCCGCTCGTATTCGTCGCTCGACGGCTTCACCGTGGAATGCACGCGCACGAGCCGCGGGTCGAGCCGCTCGGTGAGGCGCTTGATCGCGCCGCCCTTACCCGCAGCGTCCGGCCCTTCCATCACGATGATCACGTTGTTCTTCGTCTCCGTGAGGCGACGCTGCCACTTGAGCAGTTCGAGCTGCGCCTCGCGGAGGTCGTGCTTGTACGCCTTCGCCGACATCTCCTCGTGGACGAGATCCTCCAGCAAGCGGCCTTTCCTCAACCCGATCGGGTCGCGGAGTTTGACGGACGAATGTTCGGCTGGCATCCGCGCGCTTTACCACGGCGGCATCATGCGCTGCAAGCAGCGCGCCGATTTTCAACAGGCAAATGGTGCGCGCTACTCCCAGCGCGAATTTTTGCAGCCCGTGTATGCGAAGAACAGCCCGACGACGACGTGTGCGGAGAGCACCAGCAGGCAGAGCGTTCCGCCCGCGGGCTCGGTCTGCGCGATCTGTTTGATGGCGTCGTAGTAGCGCGTGTTCTCCATCGAGCGGATGAAGCCGCTCCAGCCCCAGAAGCTCGCGATGAAAATCTGCGTGACCGGCGCGAGCAGCTTGGGCAGCGCGAGCACCGCGCCGCTGAGCGGGAGCTGGAATCCCACGAGGTAAATCGAGAGGAGCGACGACTGCTCCGCGCTTTTCATCCATGCCGAGATGCCGAGGCAGACTGCGGTGATCGCGGCGTTCACGAGGAAAAGGCTCATCGCCTGCGCGACGAAATCGCCCTGGAAGCCGACGATCATGTTCACAAAAATCGTCATCCACAGCGACTGCGCAAAGACGATCGCGCCGAGGAATGTCACCTTGCTCGCGACGTAGGCGAGCGGGCTCAGGCCGGCGAATTTTTCCTTCTCGAAAAGGTTCCGCTCGCCCGCGACCTCGCGCGCGGAGTTGTTCGATCCCATGAGTGCGAGGAGGATCACCTGGAACATGATGAGGCCGCTGACGAGCGTGCCCGTCTTCGCAATTTGCTGGAGCGCGGCGGCTTCCTGGCGGGCGCGTTCGAGGAGATTTGCGCCGCCGTCGGCGACCAGCCCGCGCACCTGGGGCAGGCCGTCGAGTGCGAAGATCACGACGAGACATGGGAAGCCGAAGAGCAGTGCGAGCTGGAGGATCACCTGGCCGCGGTCACGGAAGAAAAGTTTCCACCGTCTCGCGAGCAGCACGCCGAATTGCGCGAAGGCGTTCGGCACACGCGTCGCGGATTGGT
This sequence comes from Spartobacteria bacterium, assembly GCA_025355595.1. GTDB lineage: Bacteria > Verrucomicrobiota > Verrucomicrobiia > Chthoniobacterales > Chthoniobacteraceae > SXWH01. Next base: position 2,117 of record JANXZI010000544.1, on the reverse strand, counting down.
GCGCTTCGTCGTCCCGCGCATCCTCCTTTTTTTCCGCGGCAGCCTTGTCCTTTTCCTCGACGATCTTGCGCAGCCGCTCGATCGTTTCCTCCTCGCTCATCTCGGGCAGCCCGGTTTTTTCATCGTACTTCACAGGCGCGGGCGCAGGCACGATCGCCGGGAGATTGCTCTGCTCGTAATATGATGGGCGGTATTTTTCCCACGAGCGATGCCAGTCGGTGGCAGCACGCTCCGCGAGGCGCGGGTAGAGGTCCGCGGGATTCGTGATGCCAAAGTAGTGCGCGAGCAGCTTCGGCCCGCCGTGATAGACAAGGTGGCCTTGGTAAAGCACGAGCACGCTGTCGTACAGCGCGACGTGCTGCAGGCTGTGCGTGACGCTGAGCACGATGCGTTTGTCGCTCCGCGAGAGGTCGTGCATGAGGTGGACGATCTCGTCCTCGCTCTTCGGATCGAGGCCGCTCGTGACCTCGTCGCACAGCAGCAGGGAAGGGGAGCTGACCATTTCCATCGCCATCGCGAGCCGCCGCTTCTGCCCGCCCGAGAGCAGCGACACGCGACGGTCGGCGATGTCCGTGAGGCCGACGGCGGCGAGCACTTTGTCGATGCATGCATTCAACTCCTCCCCGCTCTGCCCGGCGACGCGCAACCGCAGCGTGCTCTCGATACACTCCTCCACCGTGAGCAGTTCGTGCGCGATGCTGAACTGCGGCACGTAGCCGATCTCGTGCGGGTCGAGATCGCCGTCCGTCATCACGTCGCGCCCCTGCCAGTGAATCTCGCCCGCGTCGTGTTCCTTGATGCCCGCGATGACCTTCAGCAGCGTGCTCTTCCCGCAGCCGGACGGCCCGATGATCGCTGCGAAATGCCCATGCGGCAGATGCACCGAAATCTGCGAGAGGAGGAACTGCTCCGCTTCGCCGGTGTGGATGGAAAGGGAGACGTCTTTGAGTTCGAGCACGGGGCGGATTGGGGGTTCGGAGTCTTGTCGGGAAAAAATCGCGCGCTGCCAAATGCACAAATCGTGCTTTATTTGCAAGCCGCCCTCGTCCATTCCGCATCCCTCCATGGCCCGACGCTCCATTCAGAATCCCTCCTCCTCCCGCTGGTTCAAGGTGCTCGCGTGGACCGGCGTGGTGCTGGTCGTGCTGGTCTTCGCCGGCCTCGCGGGAGTGAAGCTGTGGGTGAACTCGTACCTGCGCAGCCCCGAGTTTCGCAAGCAGATCGCCGCGCGCACGGCGGAGCAGTTGCAGGCGCAGGTGGAGATCTCGCCCATCCGTTTCGACACCACGGAATTTTCCTGCGCGGGACTCACCGGTGAGGGCGCGCGTGACGGGAAGTTTTCCGACATCCGCGTCGAGGACGTTCACGGCGAGTTCCGGCTGCCGAGCGTCTGGCGGATGCTTTTTGGTGACAAAAAATTCCGTGTCGAGAGCGTGGATGTGCAGCGCGTCGCCGTGAATTTTTTCGAGACGCGACTGCCGCTTGAATTGCCGCGCGCGAAGAAGGAGGACAAGCTCACGGAGATCGGCCGCATCACCGTCCGTGAGATGCTCGTGAACTGGGAAGGCGGCTCGGTGACCGGTCTCGCCGTCACGGGCACGCCCGTCGAGGGCGGCTGGAAAATCATCGGCGACGGCGGACGCGCGAAACAAAGCGGGCTGCCGGACATGGACATCACGGCGCTGCGCGTCGTTCACAAGGAGCCCGTGCTTTTTGTGCAGGAGGCGAAGCTGCGCGCCGAGGGCGGCGAAGCCAGCATCACTGGTGAAATCACGGAAAAGAAAAAGGCGGACCTGCAGTTCAAAGTCACTGGCGCGAACGTCACCGCTTTTCTCCCCGAGGACTGGCGCGCGCGGCTGCATGGCCGCGTGACGGGCGACGGCCGCATCCAGATCCCCCTCGACGGCCAGCCTTCCTCCGCGCAAGTCATCTCCGGCCACGCCGAACTCCAGCAGGCCGTGCTCGAGGCGCTGCCTGTGCTGGAGAAGATCGCCGAATTCACCAAGACGGATCGCTTTCGCAAGCTCCAGCTCACGCAGGTGCGCGGCGATTTCACCTACGACAAGGATGGGCTGCGTGTGACGAATCTCACCGTGGAAAGCGACCGGCTCATCGTG
>JANXZI010000479.1 GCA_025355595.1 Spartobacteria bacterium | reverse complement strand
CAGGTCGCCCGCAGCCACGCCGTTGAAAACCTGTCGGCCTACCGCCTGATTCTTTCCGAAGCCTCCGCCGACGAACACATGATAGCCGTCCACGCTCTCACCGCCGATTTTCACTTTCGCGCCAAGCAGTCCGATGTCGCCCATGTAGTGCTGCGCGCAGGAATTCGGGCAGCCGGTGAGGTGGATATTCACTGGCTGATCCAGCTCCAATTTGCGTTCGAGGTATTTGCCGAGCGCGAGCGCGTGCTCCTTCGTGCAGGACTGCGCGAACTTGCAGTAGCTGTTCCCCGTGCAGGCGATGATGCCGCTCGTGATGTTCGACTGCCGCCAGCCGAGGCCCGCCTTGTCGAGCGCGCGCTTCACCGTTGGTACGAATGCGTCGGGAATGTTCGGAATGATCAGGTTCTGCCAGACGGTGAGCCGCACTTCGCCGGAGCCGTAGAGGTCGGCGATTTCCGCGAGGCGGATCATCTGCTTCGGCGTGATCTGCCCGACGGGAATCGTGACGCCGACGTAGTTCAGGCCGCGCTGCTTCTGCGGGTAATCGCCGACGTGCGTGTGCGGCAGCGTCTGGCTCGGGTAGAGCATCTGTGCCGCGTCGAAAGGCGCACGCGTGAGCGTGAAGCCGAGCAGCTTCTCTGTCTCCGCGAGATACTGATCGAGCGTCCACTTTTCGAGGAGATGCTTGAGCCGCGCCTTCTTGCGGTCGCCGCGATTTCCGTTCGCAATGTAAACGCGGACGACCGCGGCGACGACCTTGTTGATCTGCGCGGGCGGCACGATCACGCCGATGTCGCGTGCAAACGCCTTGTGCCCCGTCGCGCCGCCGAGCGCGATGCGGAAGAAAATCTCCTCGCCGACTTTCACCGCCTTCACGCCGATGTCGTTCGTGTCCTCGACCGAGCCGATGAGTCCGCCGCCATCGTAGGCGATGTTGAACTTGCGAGGCAGATCGTAGAACGCACGGTCGTTGATGATGATCTGCGCGATGTCATGCACGAACGGCATCACATCAATGATCTCGACCGGATCGATCCCCGAGGTCGGATTCGCAGTGAGATTGCGGATATTGTCCGCGCCGGAGCCGCGCGTGTGCAGGCCGATGCTTTGCACGCGGCGCAAAAACTCCGGCGTGTGCTTCGGCGCGATGAGGCGCATCTGGACATTCGCACGCGTGGTGATCTGCACATAGCCGGTCGTGAGGTCGCGCGCGATGTGCGCGAGTTCGCGAAGCTGGAAGGTGTTCAGCACTCCGCCGGGAATGCGCAGCCGCGCCATGTAGGCGTCCTTCACCGGCGTCAGGAAAAAGAGGCCGTTCCACTTGAAGCGGAATGTGTCCTCCTTGTCCGGAGCCTTGTTCACCGCAGCGTTTTCGAGGAGTTGCGGATACGCATCGAACGGATGCAATTCCCGCTTCACGCGCTCCTCGAAAACGAGGTCGTCGAGCGCGGGCTTCGCCTCGCCCGTAGGATTCGGTGCGACATCGCCAAAGCCGATCCCGCGCGCGGCGACGCCCGCAAAAAGCCCCGTGAGATATTCCTTCTGCCCGGTGCTGAACGACTGTCCGCTGAGTGTGCCGTTGCTCATGTCAGTAAACGTCGCGCTGATAGCGCTTCTCCGCTTTGAGCTTGTCCACGTAGGCCTTCGCCTCATCGGCGGATTTTCCGCCGCCCTGTTCGATCACGGTGTGCAGCGCGGCGTCCACGTCCTTCGCCATGCGCGCGGCATCGCCGCAGACGTAAAAGTGCGCGCCCGCTTCGAGCCACGACCACAGCTCGGTGGCGGCTTCGAGCATCCGCGACTGCACGTAGATTTTGTCCGCCTGATCGCGGCTGAACGCAAGGTCGAGCCGCGTGAGGTGGCCGTCCGTCACCCAGCCTTCGAGCTGTTCCTGATACAGAAAATCCGTCGCGCGCTTTTGATCGCCGAAGAAGAGCCAGTTCATTCCCTTTGCGCCGGTGGCGAGGCGCTCCTCGAGGAATGCGCGGAACGGTGCGATGCCGGTGCCGGGGCCGACCATGATCATCGGCGTGTCGCCGTTCACCGGCGGCTTGAAGCCGTGCGAGGGCTGGATGTAAACGGGCACATCGCCGGTCTCGCCCACGCGATCCGCAAGAAACGTCGAGGCGATGCCACGGCGACTGCGGCCATGCGAATCGTAGCGCACGGCGGCAATGGTGAGATGCACTTCGTCCGCGTGCGCTTTGATGCTCGAGGAGAT
>JANXZI010000460.1 GCA_025355595.1 Spartobacteria bacterium | reverse complement strand
AGAATGCGGGTGCTTGCGGACCGCTGGGGCGCTGAAATGGAGCGCCAGGACCGTGACGCGGAACTGAAAGTGTTGCGGAGGAAAGATCGGCAGCATCAGCAGCTCTGTCGCGCTGAGTACATTGATGCACTCAGCGCACAGGAGGGGCGGAGGTTGATCGAGTTTGCCGTGGGTGGCTCCATGCTCAGCATCTCCAAGGAGCCGGGATGGGAAATGTACGAGGGCACCGCACGGGCCAAACGCGGGCAAGTCACGGTCTTTTCGGCGCGGTCGAGGCAACGGATGATTGAATGCGTTTCGGGCCTGCTCACGACGGCTCTGCCGCTTTTCGTGACGCTCACCTATCCGAAATCATGGCATGGCGGGCCGGTTGGTCCCTCGGGAAGTTTGAATCGTCGTAGCTCCGCGGAGCGATTCAATCTTCGTGGCGGGTCTTCGGCAGGCGCGGGGCAAAGTCTTCGCCGTTTGCAGTGAAGCGGAGTTGCGGTCCAGTGGACGGAGCGCAACGGAAAAGGGTGAAGTCTTTGCGGTGTGGAGGGTGACGGCTTGGCAATTTTCTAGCGTGCCATTGGACGAAATGTCGGTCACAAGAAAGGCCTAATGGCCCGGCAAAATTCAATCGGACGGCTTCCAACTCCGCCACCAGCGGTCAACTCGCTGTGATGACACCACCCTCCGCACCACCGAGGATAACTTCGATCCTGAGCACGCCGATCCTTTCCGACGCAACCTCCATTTTCAACCAAGTGAAAATTCAGCTCTGCGTTGCGACGTTCCTGCTCTTTGTCACTTCGGTTCACTCCGGAGAGGTTTTGCCCGCGGACGAGAAGAAAGAAGACGACTCGCCGCGCTGGAAGCTCACAACGGGCTGGTATCACTTTTCCGACAAGACCAATGCAGGGGATTTTAATCTGCGCTACAATTGGAAAGAAGTCGGCAATTTCTGGATTGGATACTATCTGCCCGAGGGCCGCAGCGCGGATCAATTTCGCGCGGGTTGGGACTCGCAGTTCACTCTCGGCCCGGTGCGGATCATGCCTTCTTTGCAAGTGGCATCGGGTGATTTTTTCGGCGGGAGCTTTGGTATCGAGACCGGCAAGGACTGGTTTATCGGCGCGGGATACGGACGCACGAACCTGCGGCCCTATGTGAATCTGAACTTCGACCCGAATGATTCCTACACCATCAATGGCGGCTACCGCTGGAAAAACGGAGCCTCCGCCAGCGTGCTTTGGGTGCAGGATGTCCGGCTGAATCCCGATCAGAAGCACCTGCACTTAGTTTACCGCACGCCACTGCCGAAAGGCCGGCGTCTGACACTGGATGCGCTTTTCAAGACGGGCCTCGTGGGAGGCAATACGATCCACAAGGTCGGCGCATCGGTGACCTATGACTGGCCGCGGTATTTTGTCCGCGTCGCCTACGATCCCCATGCTAACTTCGCCCCGGAAAGCATGTGGCGCTTCTCCTTGGGCATGAGGTTTTAGTTACCGGCCCCCAACCGTCTAATGGGCGCGCTTCTTCGGGTTTCCCTGCCAGATGATTTTTTCGAGCGTCGGTTTTCCAAAAAATGGCACCTTGTAGAAAATTTCAGCCTGACCAGGCCTCAGTGCTGAGGCAGAGGCTATCTGCCCATCTTTCACGAAAGTCGTCCACCGCCCCCATTGCAGCAGGAGCGATTTGCCACGTTCATCTGATTTCACGAGGAGCAAATGTTTCTCCTGATCGATCCGCTCGACCGTCCCGGAGAACTCGGTGGAGTGCGAGCCGTGGGCGGAGGCGATCTCGGCACACGAGACGATGCCGAGTGGAATGAGGCAGCGGAGCAGCCGTTGGAGGGATCTCGGTTTCATGTTTTCAGGACTGCGTTTTTTTGGTTTCAAACCAGGGATAGAGAATGGGCACGATGAAGAGTGTGAGCAGCGTGGCGGTGATGAGTCCGCCGATGATCACCGTGGCGAATGGGCGTGATGTTTCCGCACCGACCTCGTGCGAAAGCGCGGCGGGCAGCAGGCCGAGCGCGGCCATCGCGGCGGTCATCACCACCGGGCGCACGCGCGAGATCGCGCCTTCGCGCACAGCCTCGGCCATCGCGATGCCGCGCGCGCGCAGTTCGCGCATCCGCTCGACGAGCAGCACGCCATTCTGCACGGAGACGCCGAAGAGCGCGAT
>JANXZI010000458.1 GCA_025355595.1 Spartobacteria bacterium | reverse complement strand
AGCCTTCGCCCCCGGCCCGCGCGTCGCCCTCGCCGGCCTCGGCGAAGACGCGGTACCAGTCGGCGCGCTCGCGCTGTGCCGCGCCTCCTCGTAGCCGCCAACGGAAGGAAGCGGGCTGATCTTTTTCCGCGATCCAAGTTCCGCGTCCGCGATCCAAAGTGTGCCCCGCCTTCTTCCGGCGGCGGCTGCTGGAACGCGCACGCACACTCTCGACAGTGCTCCGCATTTCGCCGAAGTGTGGCGAATGCTCGACTGGCTCAACAACTACATCGCCGCGCAGAAGCAGGCGCTCGACACGATCAATCCCGCCGAACTCATCCCGCTCATCGCGACCTTGCGCGAGGCGCATCGTGCAGGCCGGCGCATCTACGTCGCCGGCAATGGCGGCAGCGCAGCGAACGCCTCGCACTTCACCACCGACCTCGGAAAAAATTCCAGCGAGGCGATGGGCACGCCGTTCCGTGTCCTGTCGCTCACGGACAACACGCCGTGGATCACCGCCATCGGCAACGATTACTCGTTCGACGACTGCTTCGTGCGCCAGCTCATGAACTACGGCGAGGCCGACGACGTGCTGCTCGTGATCAGCGTGAGCGGCAATTCTCCGAACCTCGTGAAAGCCCTCGAATGGGCAAAGGCGCGCGGCATGAAGACCATCGCGCTCGTCGGCGCAAAACGCGGACGCTGCGCGGAACTGGCCGATCAAGTGATCGTCATCGAGGACACGCACTACGGCCGTGTCGAGGACGTGCAAATGAACATCCTGCACATGCTTTGCTACGTCTTCGTCGAGCACGCGGACGCGCGGAAGTAGAGAGTGCTCAGCTAGGCGTCATCCGCCCATCTTGAACTACGAGATACCAATCACTCCAAAACGTCGCGCACGCGCTACGATCCTCGGAGTGATCACGATGCTGTGCTCCGTTTTATTTTTTCTATCCTTCATCTTTACGATGAGCGAGCTCCGGAACTTGGGTTTCAGTGCGCCGCCATTTTATCCTGGCATTATCATGGTGGGCGGATTTGTGGTCACATTTCCCCCTGCGCTTATCTGCACGATTATCGCGCTTCGTTCGGTAGGCGCTTCCCGCTGCAAGCTTGCATGGGTTTCGCTTTTCACCTTTCTCGCGCCACTCATTTGCGGAGCAGTCGCAGCATTTGTTTTAAAATGCCTCTGACTCCAACCGCGACGCGTACGCACACAACTCAGCCTGAACGTGGATTCGTTCCACGTATTCAGTCCTCAGTGAAGGCGAACCTCCCTGCCTGCTGAACACTGCATCTTTCCCCTCGCCCCACGCGCCGGAATCGCGAAACTCGCCTCGCATGAAAACCCTCCTCGCCCTCGCAGCCATTGCCCTTTTCACCATGAGCACCATCGCCGCAGACGGCCCCGTCTTCCACATCGTCCACTTCAAATTCAAGGCCGACGCCACGCCCGCCCAGATCGCGCAGGTGGAAAAAGATTTCGCCGCGCTGAAGGCGAAAATCGAAATCGTGCAGTCGCTCGAATGGGGCACGGATGTCTCGCCCGAGAAACTCAGCGACGGCTTCACTCATTGCTGGGTGCTCACTTTCAAAAACGAAAAGGATCGCGACGCCTACATCGTCCACCCCGCGCACAAAGCGTTTGTGGCGACGCTCGGAGCGGTGCTCGAAAAACCGCTCGTCGTGGACTTCATCCCGAAGAAGTAGCCCGCATACCGCGCTCGCGCTGACGCCATGAAAGAGGTCTTCGTCCACCCGGATTTCACGCGCGTCGGGCATTGCCAGGCGATTTTGGAAGAGGCGGGCATCGCGTGCTTCATCCGCAATGAGAGCACGCAGAACCTGCTCGCCGGCCTGCCCGATTCCTCCGCGCTCCCCGTGCTGTGCGTGACCGAAGACGGGGACGCGCCGCGAGCGATGGAGTTGCTGCATGACTTTAACACGAGCGAGCAGCAGACCGCGGACGCGGAAAATTCCGTCGAGTGGAAATGCCCGCAGTGCGGCGAGACGGTGCCGGGAAATTTCGGCTCGTGCTGGAAGTGCGAGACGCCGCGGCCCGTTTTGTAGCGTTGCGCTCAAGAGCTGCGGAGTCGGGCATACGCACGCAGCCCAGCTCAGGAGAGCTACGCTACAACGCTACGCGCCGGTCGCCGTGCGATACGCCGCCGCATCCATGAGCGCGTCGCGCTCGGCGGGGCCCGTGAGTTCGAGCTTGAACATCCAGCCCTCGCCGTACGGATCGGTGTTCACGAGCGCGGGATTCGCGCTGAGACCGGGATTCGCGGCGACGACTTTGCCGGAGGCGGGCGCGTAGATGTCGCTCGCGGCCTTCACGCTCTCGACGACGCAGACGACTTCGCCAGCCTTCACGGTCTTGCCCACGGCGGGCAGGTCCACGAAGACCACGTCGGTCAGTTCATGCTGTGCGTGATCGGTGATGCCGACGGTGCCGTCGGCACGGAGCCATTCGTGAGACTTTGCGTAGCGGAGATCGTTGGGAACGTTCATGGAGTTGAGAGTTGAAGGTTGAGAGTGGAATGGCGGCTGAAGTGACTCAGACAGTGTTCGATGACTGAAAGGCTTTGGTGTGTTTGGAAAAGAATGGGCCGGGCGTCGAGCAGCGACTCTCAACACTCAACACTCACCTCTCAACTCGCTCGCCAGAGCGGCTTTTTTTCCACCTGCGCGGGGAAGCGCCGGCCGCGGATGTCGATCTCGATCGCGGTGCCGGGCTTTGCAAATTCGACCGGCAGATACGCGAGACCGATGCCGCAGCCGAGCGTCGGCGAGAGACCGCCGCTGCACGTCTCGCCG
>JANXZI010000433.1 GCA_025355595.1 Spartobacteria bacterium | reverse complement strand
CGCTCTGCTTTCAGACAACAAACTGCACGCCGCGCCGTCGCCTGCTGATCCGTTGGCGCCTCAGAAACCACATTTCGCGCCGCGCGCGAAGAACGTGATTTATCTGTTCATGGCGGGCGGGCCGTCGCAGTTGGAGCTGTTCGATTACAAGCCGAAGCTCGTGGAACTGAACGGGCAGGAAATTCCGAAGAGCTACCTCGAAGGGAAGCGCTTCGCCTTCATGAACTCGAGCCACGGCGTGAAGCTGCTCGGCACGCGGCGCAAGTTTGCGCAGCACGGGCAGGGCGGCGCTTGGATCAGCGACCTGCTGCCGCACACGGCGGGCATTGCGGATGACATCGCCATCGTGAAATCGTGCTCGACGGATCTGTTCAATCACGCTCCGGCGAAACTTTTCATGAACACGGGCAGCGGGCAGTTCGGACGTCCGAGCATGGGTGCGTGGGTGACGTACGGGCTGGGCAGCGAGTCGCGGGATTTGCCCGGCTTCGTCGTGCTGCAGAGCGGGCCGCGCGGGCCGCGTGGGGGTGCGGTGAACTGGGCGAGCGGATTTTTACCGACGACGTATCAGGGCGTGTCGCTCCGCGGGCAGGGCGAGGCGATCCTCGATCTTTCATCGCCACCCGGCGTCACTGCGGAGAACCAGCGCGCCACCATTGATGCCGTGCGCGATCTGAATCTCGCGCGACTCGTGGAAACCGGCGACCCGGAAATCCAGACGCGCATCAACGCCTACGAGATGGCCTACCGCATGCAGTCGAGCGCGCCGGAGCTGATTGACATCAGCGGCGAGAGCAAGGCCACGCTCGAGCTCTATGGCGTGGATCCGAAGCAGGCGTCCTTCGCGCGCAACTGTCTGCTCGCGCGCCGGCTCGTCGAGCGCGGCACGCGGTTTGTGCAGCTCTATCACACAAATTGGGACAGCCACGGCGGCAGCGGCGAGACGCTCGAAAAAGATTTCCCGCAGCGGTGCGCGGAGATTGATCGGGGATGCGCGGCGCTGATCCGCGACCTGAAATCACGCGGGCTGCTCAAGGACACGCTCGTGGTGTGGGGCGGCGAATTCGGCCGCACGCCGATGGGCGAGAACCGGGAGTTCACCGGACGCAATCATCACATTGATGCGTTCACGATGTGGTTCGCCGGCGGCGGCGTGAAAGGCGGACAGGCCATCGGCACGACCGACGAACTTGGCTTCAACGCCGTCGAAGACAAGGTGCACGTCCACGACCTGCACGCGACGATCCTGCACCTGCTCGGCCTCGATCACACAAAGCTCACCTTCCGTTTCCAAGGCCGCGACTTCCGCCTCACGGACGTCGAAGGGAAAGTGATCCGCAAACTGCTTGCGTGAGCCGATCGTAGGCGCGCTCGGAAGAATGCACGCGTGAACTTCCGCCCACGCCTCCGAGCGTCACGGATCGCGCGCGAACCGCCCGCCCTTCCCCTGCCCCGCCAGTGGAGCATCCGCGAACGGCGTTCAGCGAGACCGCCGCACCCGCGAATGCCGCCGACTTGGTCAGAAGTTCACGCCGCGTGGGTACCGGGATGATCGGTGTCGGAAGGGCATCCTGAACAGGGTGCGCGGGAGATTTCATCCCCTCGCATCGTTTCGGGAAAATCGTGCGCGACACAGCGTTCATGCTGGAGAAATCCCCTCAGCGCGCGCCGGAAGGCTGCGGCGTGAGGTAGGGTGCGAGGTGGACGAGCAGACGGCGCGTGCGCTCGATGGCCGCCGGGTGCAGCAAGTGGTAGCAAGTGTCGAAGAAATCATCGGGGGGCAGGATGACTTCGCGGGCCTCGCCGAGCACGGGCACGCCGATGGAGCCGAAAAAAGCGCTAATCTGCCGCGGGGCCTTCTCAGCCTCCGGACGATCATATTCGGGCTTGGATGCGATGTTTGGGAATGTCGCCAGTACCCGGATGCCGTTGCTCCGCGCCCATGTGCAAAATTCCCGAAGCACCGGGAATCCCGCAGGATCATGCGACAGTCCGATGGCAAGCCCTGCGCTGTACCCGATGCCTGCCGCATATCCCGGCGGCCGCGCTTCGCGGGTGCAGCCGAGCTGATCGCCGAGCGGGCTGATGTAGTCGACATTGTAAACCCCAAACCCCGTTGCCGGCAGAACCCGCCGTCGTGCGAAAACATTGCCGACACCGAGCCGCATGCGGTGCCCTGGCGTGAGCATCATCAGCCGCGCGTAATCCCGGATTGGAAGCGCGCACACAAATTCCGGATCCCGCGCGAGGATGTAGTCGATGAACCGATCGTTGGCACCCTGCGCGATCATGTCGCCGGATTCGTAAAGTTCATACTCGAAGGCGAGGAGTACCGTGTCGCTGGCACGCATGTTTTTCCGCGCGACCCGGAGGATGTAATCCAGGCCGAGCGCCGCGTGGACGCCGAAGTTCACCGCGGGGAATCCGGTCTCACGGCGGATCTCCTCCGCGCTGATTCCGAAGAGGCCGGACGATCCGGAAACAATCAGGAGTTTCGGCCCTTTGATCGCATCCGCAGCGGCGCTCTTTTTCTGGATGAGGTCGAAGCACCAGGCCGAGTTCAGCGTTGGTGTGCCGAGTTGCAGGTGAAACAGAAGGACGTACGCCACCAGCGGGATCAGCGGCCCGAACACAATCGCGATGAAGAATGACCAGCGGATGCGCATGTCGGATCAGAAATTGAAATAAATGAACGGGCTCGGCTTTGCGGAAAAGTAGCTGCAGATGACGCCGAAGAACAGCGCGCCGAGGAGCAGCCCCGTCCACACGTTGAACACGAACTTCCGGCGTGCCGGCCGCGCGACCGGCTCCAGCGTCGGATCGTAGGCGGCGAGGAGTAGCTGGACATTCGGAAGCAGCCAGCAGGCAAGCATG
>JANXZI010000421.1 GCA_025355595.1 Spartobacteria bacterium | reverse complement strand
GTGATAGGTCGGCGGGCTGACTTCCAGCCGCTTGCAGACTTCCTCGACGCCTTGGCCTCCGGCCAAAAGCGTCGCCGCCTCACGCAGCTTCTTGATGATTTCTTCGGGTGTATGTCGTTTTCTTTTCATGGGAGTTGGGCGGCGCTGGCGCGCCGCCAACTCTCATAGCGCCTGGATCAACTTTCGGGGAGCAGGCCAGCGACAACCTCGCAGCAGCAGCGACCGATTGATCCGGCGGAAGAGGAACTGCGGCATTTCACCGCGGTGATCCTCGGCGACACGGAGAAGGTGTGGACCGAGGAGTTCCAGAAACTCGGCCGGACGTATCCGAAGCCGACGCTCGTCCTTTTCAGCGGACAGGTGGAGTCGGCGTGCGGATTGGCGGAGTCGGCGACCGGGCCGTTCTACTGCGGCGGCGATCAGCGCGTCTATATTGACCTCTCATTTTACAAGGAGATGCAGCAGCAGCTTCATTCCTCGGGCGAGTTTGCGCGCGCGTATGTGGTGGCGCACGAGGTGGGGCATCACGTGCAGCGGGTGCTCGGCTATGCCGATGCCGTGGATGAGGCGCGACGCACGCGCACCAATGAAAACCAGATGTCCGTGCGCCTGGAATTGCAGGCGGACTATCTCGCCGGCGTGTGGGCGGCCAAGGCGCAGAAGAAGTTCAACTTCATGGAAAATGGCGACCTGGAATCGGCGATCAATTGCGCGCAGAACATCGGCGACGACACGCTGCAAAAGAAGGCCAGCGGCACGGTGCGTCCGGAAAAATTCACGCACGGCTCGTCGGCACAGCGGGTGCGGTGGTTCAAAAAGGGCTTCGACACGGGCGACATGTCCGGCGCAAAGGTGCTCTTTCAGGTCCGCTACGAACAGCTCTGAGCGGCTATCCGTAAACGGAAGGCATGGGGCCTGGCGGAAGCGGAATTCCGCGGGCCGCGCAGGTTGCAAATCGCTGCGGCATCACCCAGCCTCCGCCGCTCGATGTCCCTGCCTCGCAGCATAAATTTCACCGTCACTTTTGATGCCCAAGAAGAAGCCTGCCAAAAAAACTGATCAACCTGAACTGCCGCTCAATGCCGCTGCGCCTGCACCTGCGGAACTAGGTGAAGTGCAAAATCCAAACGGCGCTTCCGTGCCGATTTTGCCAGACGAAAATGGCACGCCCGCGACGGACGTGCAGACGGACGCAGCAGCGGAAACCGCGCCGAAACGCAAAGCCGGCGAGAAGGTGCAGGACGAGCAGGCGCCGCTGGCGCAGAGCTACCGGAATTGGTTCCTCGACTACGCCAGCTACGTGATCCTCGACCGCGCGGTGCCGCACATTGATGACGGCCTGAAGCCCGTGCAGCGGCGCGTGCTGCACACGCTTTGGGACATGGACGACGGGCGTTTCCACAAGGTCGCGAATGTCGTGGGCGCGACGATGAAGCTGCATCCGCACGGTGATGCGTCCATCGGCGCGGCTCTCGTGTCCATCGGTCAGCGCGGGTGGCTCATCGAGCCGCAGGGGAACTACGGCAACACGCTGACCGGCGACGATGCCGCTGCGCCACGCTACATCGAGGCGCGGCTGACAAATTTCGCGAAGGACGTGCTTTTCAACCCGAAGACGACGACATGGCAGCTCAGCTACGACGGGCGAAACAAGGAGCCGATCACGCTTCCGGCGAAATTTCCGATCGTGCTGCTCGAAGGCGCGGACGGCATCGCGGTCGGGCTCTCGACGAAGATTCTCCCGCACAATTTCAACGACCTCTGCCGCGCGGCGATCAATCATCTTCAGGGGAAAAACTTTCGCATTCTCCCCGACTTTGCCACGGGCGGGACCGCGGATTTTTCCGAATACAACGACGGCGAACGCGGCGGGAAGGTGAAGGTCCGCGCGAAGATCGAGGAGCGCTCCAAATACCTGCTTGCCGTCACTGAGCTGCCGTTCGGCGTCACCACCGAGTCGCTCATCGAGTCCATCCTCGCGGCGAATGCGAAGGGCAAGATCAAGGTGAAGCATGTGGACGACAACACGGCGGACAAAGTCGAGATCCTCATCCATCTCCCGCAGGGCTCGGAGGCGGACAAGGTCATCCAGCAGCTCTACGTCTTCACGAGCTGCCAGGTGCAACTGAATCCCGCAGCATGCATCATCGTCCGCAATCCGAAGACCGGCGAAGACAAGCCGCACTTTCTTGGCGTGCGCGACATCCTCAAGGCCAGCGCCGAGGCGACGAAGGCGCTGCTCAAGCGCGAACTCGAAATCAAACTCGGCGAGCTCGATCAGCAGTGGCACTGGGATTCGCTGGAACGCATTTTCATCGAAGAGCGCATCTATCGGAACATCGAAAAATCGAAAACGTGGGAGAGCGTGCTCTTGGAAATTCGCAACGGGTTAAAACCGTTCCTCAAGCAACTGCGTCGTGAGGTGACGGACGACGATATCACGCGCCTCACCGAGATCCGCATCAAACGCATCTCCGCCTACAACCGTTTCCAGGCCGACGAGGCGATGAAGAAAATCGAGGTGGGCATGAAGGAAACGAAGGCCAACCTCAAGAACCTCACCGCCTACGCCGTCGCGTGGTTTGAGATGCTCCAGTCCAAATACGGCAAGGGCATCAAGCGTCGCACGAGCTACGACGAGATCGCGCAAATTGACGCCGCCGCAGTCGTCTCCGCGAACCAGCGCCTCTACGTCAACCGCGCGGACGGCTTCATCGGGCTCAACTGGCGGCAACACGAATTCATCACCGAATGCACGATCCTCGACAGCGTGCTCACGATCATGCGCGACGGCTCGCTGAAGGTCACGAAGGTCGCGGACAAAACTTTCATGGGCCGGGAAATCCTCCACGTCGCGATCTGGCCGAAGGACGGCGACACAAATTTCTACACGATGGTCTATCAGGATGGCGAAAACGGAAAGGCCTTCGCGAAGAAGTTCCAAATCGGCGGCCTCTCGCGTGACAAGCTCTACCCACTCGTGAAGTCCGAAAACTCCCGCATCGTCTTCCTGCACATCGCAGCGACGGAAAAGGAAATGCCCAAGTCACTCCACGTCTCACTCGACGGCCGCAGCGGCGCGCGCGTGCGCGAACTTGATTTCGATCTGACCTCGCTGCCCGTCAGCACGCGCACGGCAAAGGGCCTCACTGTGACAAAGTGGACGGTGAAGGATGTCACGGCCCAAAAATAGAGCGGGCAAAGTTCGCCGCAACGCTCGCGGGGCAGCTCCAGTTTTTCGCAAACCGCTCCAAGCTGCCACCCCCACGTCATCAAGCGGGCGACGCGCGGAATCACGCAAGGATGTCCCTGATGACGTGGCCATGCACGTCGGTGAGACGGAGTGGTTCTGGGACTGCTCGCTGCGAAGGATGACCCGCAGCCCGGCGATTTACTGACCTCCATTCCCCCGACGCCTGTCCATGCGAATCTGAAAAATTTGTTCGGAATTCCACGCGCACGGATTACCACTCGCACATCCCGAAAACCCTCCAACTGTTCACCCTCGGTGCCGCGCTTCTTTGCAGTGTGGTCGCGCCTGCATTCGCCGAACCGATCATCCCAGGACTGGCGGCAAGCAAACTTGATGCGGACCTCAAGGGACTCGTGCTGATCGAGGAGCTGAATTGCGCCGCGTGTCACGCAGGCGATGCAGCACTCGCGGCTCGATCGAAGAAGGCGCCGCGGCTCTCCGCGGTCGGCTCGCGCGTGAATCCGAAATATCTCGAGGCATTCATCCGCGAGCCTCACGCGACGAAGCCGGGCACGACCATGCCGGATGTCTTGACACAGATGAGCGGCGAGGAGCGCGCAAAGACGGCGACGGCGCTCACGCATTTCCTGCTTTCGCAGGGGAAGAATGACTTTTCCCCGCAGCCGCCGGATGCAGTGGCGGCGACGGAAGGGGCGCGGCTGTTTCATTCACGCGGATGCGCGGCATGCCATTCGCCGCGCGATGAGAAGGGAACCGAGCTGCTTCCCAAAATTTCTGCGCCCCTCGGTGCGCTGGAGAAAAAGTACAGCATCAGGAGCCTCGTGGATTTTCTGCGGCAGCCGCACGCGAGCCGTCCATCGGGGCGGATGCCGGACATGCGCCTGCCGGGGCAGGACGCCGAGCGGATCGCGCACTATCTGCTGCGCGACACGCGCGTGCCCGGCCACCTCGCCTACACGATGTATCGCGGGCAGGTGTGGGAGGGGCTCGGCAGCGACGAGGTGAAGGCGGAACGCGCCGGCCATGTGAATGATTTCACCCTCGAGAGCCTCGGGAAGGTCCAGCAACACACGGCTGTCCAATACGAGGGCTGGCTGAACATCGCGTACGCGGGGCGGCACAAATTTTTTCTGCAAATGAACGGCGGCTCGCTGCTCGTGGACGGGAAAGAGATCGTCGCGCAAGAGCCGAGCGATCGGCGCGGGGTGAAGAAGTTGGAGGGTTCGGCGGAACTCTCCGCGGGCTGGCGGAAGATCGCCGTGATTTATTTTCACACGGGGCGCGAGGCGAAGTTTTCGTTCGAGATGGAAGGCCCGCAGTTCGCGCGGCAGCCGGTTCCCGCCGCGATGCTGTCCGTATCGGACAAACCGATCGCGGAATTTCAACCTCTGCGCGTGGAGGCCACGCTCGCGGCGCAGGGACGCGAGCAGTTTGGAAAACTCGGCTGCGCGCGTTGCCACGATGATTTGAAGATTGCCTCGAATCCCGCGCGTGCGCTCGCGCAGCTCGACCCGCGCGGCGGATGCTTGGGCACGGAGCCGGGAGCGTGGCCACGATTCGAGCTGACTGCGGATCAACGCTCGCTGATCGCGAAGGCGCTGCCGGGCGCGGAACGTCCGCTGAACGACCAGCAGCTCCTCGACAAGACGCTCGTGACCTTCAACTGCATCGGCTGCCACGAGCGCGCGGGACTCGGCGGCATCGCGCCGGAGCGCAACGCCATCTTCACCGGCACGAAGCCCGCGCTCGGCGACCAAGGCCGCTTGCCGCCGCCGCTGTCGCACGTCGGCGCAAAGCTGACGCCGGAATGGATCGCGGAGGTGCTGCTGCGCGGGAATCGTCAGCGCGAATATCTCGACGCGGCGATGCCGCAATTCGGCGAAGCGAATGTGGGACATCTCGTCGGACTGTTCGGCAAGCTCGACAAACTTGAGGAGGTGACCTTTCCGAAAATCGCGAACGTCCGCGAATCGAAGGACGCCGGTTACGAGATGATCGGCACTGCCGGATTCAGTTGCATCGCGTGCCATGATTTCAACGGGCAGAAGGCCGGCGGCGCAGGCGCGCTCGACATCGTGAACGTGACCGGGCGCGTGAAGAAAAGCTGGTTTCACCTCTACATGCGACAGCCGTCGCGCTTTCACCCGACGGTCATCATGCCGAGCTATTGGCCGGGCGGGCAGTCCATCCGTCCCACGATTCTCGGCGGCGACACGGCGCAGCAGATCGAGGCGCTGTGGGCTTATCTCGAAGACGGCCCGCGGGCGAAAAAGCCCGCGGGCCTCTCACGACAATCGAGCGAACTCCGCGTCGGCGACGTCCCGGAAATCTGCCGCGGGCGCGGCACCGCGGGCTTTCGCGGGATTGGCGTGGGCTATCCCGAGCGCATCAGCCTTGCGTTCGATTCCGAGGAAATGGCGCTACGGCAGCTCTGGAAAGGCGAGTTCGCGAATGTGGACCTCGGCTCCTTCCACGCACGCGGCACGGATCGGATTTCGTTCCCCGCGGGCGTTCCTTTTCACCGGCTGAAATCGCCGGACGACAACTGGCCCTACAAGGGGAAAACCAACTACACCTTCCCGCAGGATCACGGCTATCAGTTCCGCGGATACCATCTTGATGCGAAGCGCAGGCCGACGTTTCTGTATCGCTATGGCAACATCGCGGTGGAGGATTTTTTCGAGGATGTGCGGGACAAGGACGGCGAGGCGTATTTCAAGCGCACCTTCCGCTTCGACGCGCCCGACGCGCCGTCGCCATTCTTTTTCCGCGCAGCGTCCGGCAAAAAGATCACCATGCAATCCGACCGGGCGTTCTCCGTGGATGCGCTGCAAATCCGCATCACCAGCGATCATCAAGGTCAGTTGCGCGACGGCGATCCCGGCGAGGTGCTCATCCCGCTCACCCTGCCGAAAGGCGGCAGCACGCTCACCTTGGAATACCGATGGTGAGCACAAATGCGGTGCGCTGACTCAAGCTGCCATCCTGACCACAGGGCAATCGCATCAAAGTGATCTGTCAGCCCGAGGGGCGCTTTTCTGAACATGGAGAAGACGCCTGCGGCGGGCTAAACTTCCCATACCATCGCGCGAAATTGTTCGGACAGATGGCGCGGCGCGCGGGCGAGGAGTCGGGGCACCCCGTCGCTCGGCAAACACGGGGCGGGGGCGCCCCTGCCTCCTTGCCCTCACGTTTTGCCATGGTTCGATTATTGATGCGAGATGGCATTAGCGTTCAGCCCCTCGCAGCGGCCTTCAATCCTCGCAAATTTTGATGCGTTTTCCCTGACCCTCTAGTCGGGTAATCGGAACTCTCGGCCGACGGTGAACGATAATCATGCTCGCTGGCGATCCTTCACGGGCAAACAAATCTCTGGCACGCCTCATCCTCCCGGCACCGGCCCGATCGTGCCGCCTGCGACAAACTCCGCCGGGACGAAGGTCTGCCTCACATCGGTGCGACCCCGGCTCACATTGGCTGCCCAGCGCACGATGCGGCGGACCAGTGGACCGGAATCCCAGCGAATGTGGGCGATGGTCGGCTTGCACCACGCAAAGGTGGGGTCGGGATCGGTGCAAATCAGCGAGACTTTTCCCGGCACCGGGATTCCCCTCCGGGCGAGGAACTGCAGCGTCGCGACAAACTGCGGAGCCTCGTCCACGATGAGCGCCGTGGGCGGCGTGACGCGGAAGAGCGAGCCCAGCAGTTCGTGAAAGCCTTCGGTGTTTTCTTCCCAATCCGGCAGGTTGAAAGCGCCCGTCGCAAGGCCATGGGCCGCGAGTTCCGCCAAGAAAGCTCGCTCGGATACCCCCGGCTCCGGCAGTCGCCGAAGCCTGCGGCAAAGCAGCGCGATGCGCCGATGGCCGAATGTGATCAGTTGACGGGTAGCGGCGGAGATCGCAGGCACCTTGTTCGGGCCCGTCGCCGCGATGGGCAGCCCGGCCCGGTGGCCGAACAAGGCGAACGATGGGCTCGCCTCCGCGCTGAACCACGCCAGCACTTCACGCGAACCCGCGAGCACCACCCACGCGTCCGCCGCCGTCTGCCCGACCAGACGGGCGACGCGCTTCACATCCATTCCGATCTCGAGCAGGCCCTTTGCGGGGAAAAACGCGGCATGGCCGGCCTCCAGCAGCGCGTGCTGAAGCTCCACGATGTAGTCCGACTTTCGATCCGACAGTGCGCCGAGCAAGATGGCCACGCGCATCGGGCGCACGGCTTCTCTGCCGCGGTGTCGGAGAATGAGGCGCCTGCATCCCGGCCCCCGCGAACCCAGCAGTCCATCATGTTCGAGCTCGCGCAACGCGGCCTCCACGGTCTTGCGGTTGACCCCGAGTTCTTCCTCCAGCCGGAGCACCCCGGGCATCGTCCCGGTCCAATGTTTTCGCACCAGCTTCTCGCGCAGGTATGCCGTCACCTGCGCGACAGCGGAAAGAATTCTTAATCGAGGCATAGCGGTGAACCTGCCCGCAAAGGGGATGGTTGGCGAGGGATGGAATTCTGGCGTTTGATTTTTTTGGCGAGTATCGTTTTCAAAATTTACATCGCTTGCCCCGCTCTGCCCGGCAATCCAAGCGCCGTGATCAAAACCAATCGTAACCTCCCAGCATGATCAGAAAGCGATCCAGGAGCGCACTGTGCTTGCTCGCGACCTTCGCGACAGGAGCGGTGTGCGAGACAGCCGCGCGGAGGATGCGAATCAAGAAAACGACTCATTAGATGAAAAAACTTTGCCTGCTCACAAACGCGCTGATCCTGATCGGCGGCCTGATGCTGCCTTGCACGCCTGCGCTTGCCGCCGCTGGAAACGCCAAGACAGTGGAGGTTCCCGACTTTACCAAAGGCGGCGTGATCCCGGCCGGGTGGACTCACGATTGGAATTTGGGAGCGACCGGTGCGCGAGGGTGGATGTTTAGCGATAAGTTAGTAACCACGGATGCCCGGCAGATTCGCATCACGAAGGTCGAGGAAAAATCTCCCGCGGCTGGAGTCTTGGCGGTCGGTGATGTGATTCTGGGAGTGGGCGGCAAACTGTTTGCCTATGACCCCCGCACCGAGATGGGCAAGGCGCTGACCGAAGCGGAGAAAGAAGCGAATCACGGTAACTTGGCGCTCATCCGCTGGCGGGACGGGAAGACGGACCATGTCACGTTGAAATTGCTAGTGCTTGGCAGTTACAGCGCCACGGCTCCATTCAATTGCCCAAAGTCCAAGCGCATCCTTGAACAGGGCTGCAAGGCATTGGCCGCACGGGTTTCGGCGGGGACTGAGCGTCAGGACCCAATCACTCGCTCTCTCAATGCGCTAGCCCTTTTGGCGAGCGGGAATCCCGATTACCTCCCCCTGGTCCGCAAAGAGGCGACGTGGGCATCCGGTTTCTCAGCGGAGAGCATGCAGAGTTGGTATTATGGCTATGTCATCATGTTACTCTCCGAGTATCGCATGGCCACCGGCGACCAATCGGTGATGCCCGGCTTGAAAAGGCTGGCACTGGAAGCCGCCAACGGACAGAGCGCCGTCGGATCTTGGGGCCACCGCTTTGCGAAACCGGACGGGCGGTTGTGGGGCTATGGGATGATGAATGCACCGGGCTTGCCGCTGACGACTTCGCTAATTCTCGCTCGTGAAGCGGGAATCAAAGATCCCGCCTTGGATCTCGCCATCGAACGCAGCGACCGGCTGCTCCGTTTCTACATCGGCAAAGGCGCGATTCCCTATGGCGACCATGCGCCTTGGATCCAGAACCACGAGGACAACGGCAAATGCGGCATCGCATCGCTGATGTTCAACCAACTCGGCAACGCGGCGGGCGCGGAATATTTCTCGCGGATGAGCCTCGCGTCGCACGGCCCCGAGCGCGACACCGGGCACACGGGCAATTTTTTCAACATCCTCTGGGCATTGCCTGGTGTCGCCCAATCCGGCCCGAACGCCACCGGTGCCTGGATGCAAGAATTCGGCGCGTGGTATTTCGATCTCGCTCGCCGCTGGGATGGCACCTTCCTTCATCAAGGTCCGCCCGAACTGCAAGACGACCATTATAAGAACTGGGATGCCAGCGGTGCCATCCTTTTAGGCTATGCCATGCCACTCAAGAAGATCCGGCTCACCGGCAAGAAGCCGAGCGTGGCCCCCCAACTTACCGCCGCGGCCGCGCAGGCTATCATCCTCGACGGTCGCGGCTGGAGCAACAAAGACCGCACGAGCCTCCACGCCAGCCTCAGCACGAAGGAACTGATCGAGCACCTCGGCAGTTGGTCCACTGTGGTCCGCGAACGCGCGGCTATTGAACTCGCTCACCGCAAGGACAACATCGTGCCTGAGTTGGTAAAGATGCTCGAGGGCTCGAATCTCAACAGCCGCTACGGAGCCTGCCAGGCGCTCGCCCAGCTCAAAGGTCGCGCCGCTCCTGCGATCCCGGCATTGACGAAAAACCTCAAACACGAGGACCTTTGGCTGCGCATCAAAGGCGCCGAGGCGCTCGCCGCGATTGGCGCTCCGGCCATGCAGACCGTGCCGGAACTGCTCGGAATGCTTGCCCGGGTGGACAAAGCGAAAGACCCTCGCGGGATGCAGCAGCGGTATCTTTCGAACGCACTGTTCGCCCCACGCGATGGAATGCTGGGCCGCTCTCTGGCGGGCGTTGACCGCACCTTACTCAACAACGCGGTGCTCGCTGGATTGAAGAACGAGGACGGCGCCGCTCGCGGCAGCATCGGGGCGGTTTATGGCAAGCTCACTTATGAAGAAATCAAACCTCTACTGCCCGCCATCCTCGAAGCAATCCTCAAACCCGCGCCGAGCGGCGAGATGTTCGCCGACGGGATTCGCATGGAGGGTCTCAAAGTCCTCGCGAAACATCACATTAAAGAAGGTATGGCAGAGTGCGTGAACTACGCCACCACGCAAAATCCCCACTCAAGTCAGGTTCGGACGCCCGAACTGATGAAAATCCTGCTCACCTACGGCGCGCAAGCTAAGACCGTTATTCCAAACCTGCAAAAGGTCGCTGATGGCTTTGAGAAGGGTGAGCCGGATTTCCCTAAGAAGTTGAGTCTGGAAAAGGCCAACTCCGTCCGGGAAACCATCCGTGCAATCGAGGCATCCACCGACTCCCCAGAACTGATCAGCATCACTAAGTAAGTGAGAACCAAACCGCAGACGCCAAGTAAGCCAACTCCGAAAAGCCAATCCAACAACCACGACATGAAAATGCCACTCCCTCGGACGATTTTTAAATACTGGCTTATTGCTCTCATGGTGAGTGGCACTGCCTTTGCTCTAGACCCTGCCAAAAATACCCACACTTGGGGCAACAACCCCAAAGGGGTGCAGGTCTTTATTCTGGCCGGACAGTCCAACATGGTCGGCCACGGCAAGGCTGAGGAGGGCCACGACAATGTGAAGGGGGCGATTGGCAGCCTGCGTTATCAAGTGGAGCATGATCCCAAAAACTACGGTTACTTGGTCAACAAAGACGGCACCTGGAAAACCCGAGACGACGTGAAGGTCTGGTGGCGTGATAGCGATGTCACGGCGCCGCGCACGGTCATCAAAGGCAATCTGAAGTTCGGTTATGCGCAGGGCCGGAATTCGACCTGGTTCGGACCGGAGTATGGCTTTGGCTGGGCCATCGGCGATCGCATTGAGCAGCCGGTCCTGATCATCAAAGCCGCGTGGGGTGGCAAAAGCCTGAACGTGGATTTCCGCCCGCCCGGTGCGGTGGCCGCCCGCGGCGGTATCGTCGGCCCGTATTATACCGGAATGCTCGCTTATGTGCGCGACGTGCTGGACAATCTTAACACCGAGTTTCCTGAGTGGAAGGGCCAGGGTTATCGCATCGCGGGCTTGGGCTGGCACCAGGGATGGAACGATCGCGTGGACAAGGTCAACTCAGCAAATTACGAGGCAAACCTGGTTAATCTAATCACCGATCTGCGCACTGAGTTCGGCAATCCGAAGCTGCCGGTGTCTATCACGACCACTAGCATGGATCCGCCGCCACAAGTCACTGAGGTGGAGCTGGCGCAGCTCGGCGTGGCCGATCCCAAAAAGCACCCGGAGTTAAAAGGTAATGTGAAAACCACTGACGCCCGTCCCTTCTGGCGCAGGGCGGAGGTTTCTCCCAGCGGCATGGGCTACCACTGGAATCACAACGGCGAGAGCGAGTATCTCAACGGCAAGGCCATGGGCGAGAAGATGGCGGAAATGCTGGTTCGCTGACGCGCCGGAGGCGATCACGCAAAGTCGGAATGATCTAAACAAGACAGACAATATGAAAAGAGCGGTCTTGTTACTGGCCCTTTCACTTGCACCGCCGGTCTCCTGCAACGCGTTGCAAGCGGCCGAAAGGAACGAAGCATCGGACAAGGCGGATTTTGACGAACTGGTGACCGCAACTCACGCCTCCTCGCTCAAGTTACGCGAGGAGGCGCTGCGCAAAACCATCGTAAAGGACATAGGCTTCCCAAGTGGGACATGGGTGGACAACCTCTGGTGCCTCGCTGCCCTTTACCTTAACGAAAAGACAGACGAGGCCAACGCGCGCCTGCTCAAACGGGCGACGGACTACATCGCCTCGAATCCCGAGGCTCAGAAGAGAATCGGCGCGAAGGAATACGCGAACACGCCGGGGAAGTTGCCAAATACTTCGCGCACGTCGCCGGAGAAGCCGGGCTTACGAAAGCCCCTATCTTAACGCGGACTTTGGCAGCGACAAAATCACCGTGACTGGCGGAC
>JANXZI010000419.1 GCA_025355595.1 Spartobacteria bacterium | reverse complement strand
CGATCCGTTCGCGCTGGAGATTTCGGCGACCGATGCGAAAGACGAGGCCGTCGCGCGGTTCCTGCGCAACCTTACCGATTCATCGCCGCTCAATCTCATGCCCTCGCGCTCGGAGGCGGAGGGGAAATCCCGGCTCACCTTCCCGCACGCCGCGCCCGACGCCACGCCTGCCTGGTCCGGCAAACTCGACGGCACGACACTGCCCCGCATCACCGATTCCCCGGCGCGCGTCGAGATCGTGAAACGCATCCTCGCGGGCGAATGCGGCGTCTGGGTGCTCGTCGAGAACGGCCAGCGCGCGGCGGATGATCGCGCAGCGGCGGCCTTGGAAAAACGGCTGCGCTACCTCGAACAGGTCGCACAGATTCCGCCGATCGATCCGAGCGACCCGACGAGCCAGCTCGGCCCCGGTCCCGGGCTGCGCGTGAAATTTTCCCTGCTGCGGATCAAGCGCGACGACGCTGCGGAGGAGGCCTTCACCTCCATGCTTGCCGGGCCGAACCACGACATGGAAAACGCGAATGGGCCGTGGCTCGCGCTCGTCTTTGGTCGCGGACGCGCGCTCGGCGCGTGGGCTGCGGAGGGCTTCGGCGACGAGCAGACGGATGAGGCGTGCCTCTTTCTCCTCGGCGCGTGCTCGTGCGAAGTGAAGCGCATGAACCCCGGCTGGGATTTGCTGGTCAATGTGGATTGGGAGGAATCGCTGCGCGCCATCGGCTTCCCGCCACCGCCGCCGGCCGATTTGCAAAGGCCGAAGGTCGCCGCCGCGGAACCGCCGCCCGCGGATACCAAGCCCGAGACCGTCACAATCGCCGCACCGCCGCCCGCGCCGGTGGTGACGAAAAGTGGATTCTCACCCGCGGTCATCGCCGCCGTCCTGCTTGTCCTTGGTAGCGCGATCGCATGGCGCACAATCCGCCGACAGCCATGAAAAAACTTGCCGCCATCCTGCTCCTCCTCGCCGCGCTGCTCGGCGGCCTGGCGTTCTATCATCACCGCACCGCATCGCGTCCCGGCGCGACGGCACTCACCGTGTATTGCGCCGCGGGGCTGCAGAAACCGGTGGAGGCGGTCGCGCGGCAGTATGAGCGCGAGTCGGGCGTCGCGGTGCGCTTGCAATACGACGGTAGCGGCGCGTTGCTCAGCCAGTTGCGCGTGGCGAAAATGGGTGACCTTTTCATCGCCGCCGACGACGGCTCCGTGGCGGATGCGCGAAAGGCCGGCGTGATCCGCGAAGTCCTCCCGCTCGCGAAACAAAGGCCCGTGATCGGCGTGCGTGCCGGAAACCCAAAGAACATCCGCACCGTCGCCGACCTGCTGCGCGACGACGTGAAGCTCGCGCTCGCGAATCCCGAAACCGCCAGCATCTCTCGCGTCTCGCGCACCATGCTCGGCGACTTGTGGCCGAAGCTCGCCGCACATGCCGCAGTGATGAAGCCGACGGTCACCGGAATCGCCGCCGACCTGCAGATCGGCACGGTGGACGCCGCGATCATCTGGGATTCGATCGCCGCGCAGTTCAAAGCCGGAGCCATCGAGGTGCCCGAGCTTTCCTTGCGCAGCGAAAACGCCTCGGCGTGCGTCGTGGAATTCTGCACGCAGTCCGCCGCCGCGCTGCACTTTGCCCGCTACCTCGCCGCGCCGGAAAAGGGCGGCGCGATTTTCAAGGCGAGCGGCTTCACGCCTGCGGGCGGAGACACCTGGGCGGACAAGCCGGAGCTGATCCTCTACAGCGGCGGCGTGAACCGGCCCGCCATCACGGAACTGCTGAAGCAGTTTGCCGGGCGCGAGGGCGTGACGATGCAGACCGTCTTCAACGGCTGCGGCATCCTCTGCGCCTCGATGAAAACGATGGGCGGGACCGAAAACCCGAAATATCCCGACGCCTACTTCGCGTGCGATCTCTGCTTTGTCCCGCCGGTCGCGGACGTGTTCCCCGAGGCCGTGATTTTGACGCAGACGGACATCGGCATCGTCGTGAAAAAAGGCAACCCGCGCGGAGTGAAGACGCTCGCCGATCTCGCGCAGCCGAATCTCAAGGTCGGCCTCTGCAACGCCGAGCAGAGCACGCTCGGCTACATGACGCGCGGCATGTTGAAATCCTCCGGCCTCAACGACAGCGTGCGCAAAAATGTCGTCGTCGAGACACCGACCGCCGACCTCCTCGTCACCCAGCTTCGCGTTGGCGCGCTCGACGCGGCGATCGTGTATCGCGTGAGCGTGCAGGCCGGCGCGAGCGAGCACCTCGACTTTCTGCCCATCCAGCACGAGGGGGCGAAGGCCGTGCAGCCATTTTCCGTCCGCACAAATTCACCGCACGCGCAGCTCGCCCAGCGCCTGCTCGTTTTCCTCAAGGCGAACCGCGGGAGCTTTGAGAATGTCGGTTTCCAGTGGCGCGGCGAGGAGGCGATGCCGAGCAAGGACATCAAGGTGCCCGAGTGGCTGAAGGACAAATGAGCGCACGCCGCGCGTGGCTCACGCCATTCTGGATCGGTCTCGCGGTGGTCGCCGGCCTTTACCTCGCATTTCTCGTCGCGCTCATCGGCTCCGCTGCGACCTACACTACGCCGCATCAGATTTGGGAATCCATCGGCTCTCCCGAAATCCGCTACTCGATCGGCCTCAGCCTCGTCACCTGCACCGCATCTGCGCTGCTCTCGCTGCTGCTCGCGGTGCCGGTCGGCTATCTGCTTTCGCGCGGGCGGTTCAGAGGCAAGGCGCTGCTCGATACCGCGCTCGACATTCCCATCGTCCTGCCGCCGATGGTCGTGGGCCTGTGCCTGCTCATCTTTTTCCAGACCTCCGCCGGGAAGTTCATCGATCGCGTCGTGCCATTCACCTACACCGTATTCGGTGTCCTGCTCGCACAGTTCGTCATCGGCGCGGCGTTCGCGGTCCGCACGATGCGCGGCGTTTTCGATCACCTCTCATCACGCCCGGAAGATGTGGCGATGACGCTCGGCTGCTCACGCGGGCAGGCCGTGTGGCTGGTCACGCTGCCCGCCACGCAGCGCGGGATGTTCGCGGCGTTTTCGATCGCGTGGGCGCGCAGCCTGGGGGAATTCGGGCCGATCCTCGTCTTCGCCGGAGCTACGCGCATGAAGACCGAGGTGCTGTCCACGAGCGTCTTTCTGGAACTCACCGTCGGCCGGCTCGAAGCCTCGCTCGCGGTGAGCCTGCTCATGGTCGCGCTCGCGCTCGTCGTGCTCGTAGCCGTGCGCCTCATGGGGGAAAAACTGTGATCCAGCTAGACTCCATCGCCTGGCGCGCCGGCTCGTTTCGCCTGGAAAACGTGAGCTTCACCGTTCCCTCGGGCCGCTACGCCGTGCTCATGGGCCGCACGGGCTGCGGGAAGACGACGCTCATCGAAATCATCTGCGGCCTGCGCACCCCGCGCGCCGGGCGCGTGATCATCGCTGGCCGCGACGTGACGCACGAGCCGCCCGCCGCGCGCGGCATCGGCTACGTGCCGCAGGATGGCGCGCTGTTTCCCACGTTCACCGTGCGCGAGCAGATCGGCTTCGCACTGCGCCTTCGCAAACGTCCCGCCGATGAAATCGCCGGGCGCGTCGCGTCGCTTGCGGATGAGCTTGGCGTCGCGCACCTGCTCGACCGTCTCCCGCAAAATCTCTCCGGCGGCGAACGCCAGCGCGTCGCCCTCGGCCGCGCGCTCGCGGCAAAACCAAAAGTCCTGCTGCTCGACGAGCCGCTCTCCGCGCTCGACGAGGAACTCCGCGACGATCTCGCCGCGCTGCTCAAGCGGGTGCAGCGTGAGCACGGCATCACCGCATTGCACATCACGCACAGCCGCGCCGAATCCGCCGCGCTCGCCGACGTCGTCTTTCGTCTCAGCGATGGGCGCGTCTGCGAAGTGCCCTCCGTGGCTGACGAGCCGGAAGATTTCGACGGCTCGGAAGCCCCCCGGGTTCCGCAGCCATGAGCGATCTCACGCCCGAGGAACGCGCCATCTACGAATGGCAGATGTGGCTCCCCGGCTTCGGCGCGGAAGGGCAGCGCAAGCTGAAGTCCGCGTCCGTCCTCATCTCGCGCGTCGGCGGACTCGGCGGAATCGTGGCGTATCAACTCGCCGCGGCCGGCGTGGGCAGGCTCGTGCTCGCGATGGGTGGAAAGGTGAAGCCGAGCGATCTGCACCGCCATCTCCAGCAGTCGCACGACCGCATTGGCGAGCCGCGCCTGCCCGGCGTGGTGAAGCGCCTGCGCGAGCTGAACCCGCGCGTGGAGATCACCGCCATCGAGGAAAACGCGAGCGAGGAAAATGCCGACGCGCTCGTCGCGCAGGCGGACATCATCGTGGATGCGGCACCACTTTTTCCCGAGCGCTACGCCCTGAACCGCGCCGCGGTCGCTGCAAAAAAACCGATGGTCGAGTGCGCGATGTTTGCGATGGAAGCGCACCTCACCACGATCCTTCCCGGTCGCACGCCATGCCTGCAATGCATCACGCCCGAGCCGCCGCCGGATTGGAAACGGCAGTTCCCTGTGCTCGGCGCAGTCTCCGGCACGGTCGGCTGCCTCGGTGCGATCGAGGTCGTGAAGCTCCTCACCGGAATCGGCGAACCGCTTGCCGGGACGCTGCTCACGATGGATCTCGGCACGATGCAATTCCGCCGGCTGAAAATCGCGCGGCGCGCAGACTGTCCGGTGTGCGGCAGATGATCCGCGAATTCC
The DNA here is from genome assembly GCA_025355595.1 of Spartobacteria bacterium. Classification (GTDB taxonomy): domain Bacteria; phylum Verrucomicrobiota; class Verrucomicrobiia; order Chthoniobacterales; family Chthoniobacteraceae; genus SXWH01. Next base: position 79 of record JANXZI010000419.1, on the reverse strand, counting down.
GATCCGCATGCCTCGGGTAGGGTGGGCGTCCTCGCCTGCCGTGTTCCGCGTCTCGCGGAACACACTCGGACGTCGCGAG
>JANXZI010000417.1 GCA_025355595.1 Spartobacteria bacterium | reverse complement strand
CACCCGCTGGACTTCCGGGCCGACGGAATAGACATCAATGTTCGCCCACATGGGTGAAAACCTGCCACCGCATCCAAAATTCAGTCTTTGCATGCGGCGGGATACGCGTGGTAGCCGGGCAATCGCAAGCCCAAGCCCGGCGAAGCACGGCGAGACTGCGGCAAATCTCGTCGCGGCATTCGAGAACACCCACGAGCGCCGCTGGCTCGATCGCGCGCTGGAGCTTTTTCCCAGCAGCCCGATCGTGCTGATGAAGGCGACAGACTTGGTTTCCGTCAGATCGCCGCCGAAGGACGGCGAGGCGTATCAGGCGAACAAGGAGCGGCTCGAGCTCATCGAGCGGTTCAAGGCCGCCGATCCGAACAATCCCGTCCCGTGGCTATTCGCCGCGCAGGAATTTTTCAAGTCGAAGCAGGCCGGTGAAGGCATCGCAGAAATCCGCGGCCACTCGAGCGACCCGCATTTTACACCTATTCGAATGAGCGCATGGACGCGGCGCAACGGCTCTACGAGAGCCTCGGGCTCGGCACGTTGGAAGCCAGCGCGATTGCGACGTTTGGCGTCACGCTGCCGCACATGTCCGCCGCGATGCAGTCTTCGCGCGGGCTCATGGAATGGCAGAAATCCGCCGCCGAATCCGGTGACACCGCGGCGGCCGAGGACGCGCTGCGGCTCACATACGCGCTCGGCCGCACATTCGCCACGCCCGAGGCCTCGCGCCTGCTCATCGGTCAGCTCGTCGGGATCTCGATGGAAAAGCGCGCGCTCGAAGCGCTGGCTGCGGGCACGCAACCTGACTGGCTCACCGTCACACCCGCGCAGCGCCTCGCGGAGATCGAGAAGCAGAAGCAGACCGTGAAGGAAGTCACCGCAGCCTCGGAGTGGGTCATGCAATCGCGCGACGAACAGCTCTTCGCCGAATGGCTCCGCCGGGTGCGGAACGACGGCGAATCGGCGGCGCTGAACTGGGTGAAGGCGCAGAGAAAATAATGGGGGCACGGTGCGGAATCGCAGGCGGAGCGGAATTTGTAGCTGCGCGCGTGCTTGCCAGCGCCCGCGCGAACGGCAAAAGTTTTTGCCCATGAAAATCCCGCTCCCGCTCCTCGCCATCATCCTGTGCCTCTTCGCCGCCATCCCGCTCTCCCACGGCGCGCTGCCGCCGCCGAGCATCGAATTGGACGGGACGATCGCCGCGATTGATGCAAAATCCCTTGCCGTCCAAAATCCGAAGGGCACGAAAGTTTTCGTGATCTATCCCGGCACGGAAAATTTCCGACTTCAAGGTCGGTGATGATGTGCTCGTCATTTTCAGCACGACCGGCACGCAGACGAAGGCCGAGAACATCCGCAATCCCGATCTCGACAAAAAACCCCGCTGCGAAAAAACCCAAGGCCCCCGCGAAAAATCTTAGCCGCGTCAAGGGCTCCGGGTTCCGGATTTTGCTTTCGAGTCCAGCGGTGCGGCAAACATCTCGGCCCCGCGAAGTTTGGAGCATCAAGCCAAGTTCGCCATCCAATCCGCGGCCAGTAGAATCACGCTTGAAAATCCCACTGAGAGCCGCATTCTATGGCCAATTCGTTGACGACCATGACCGACCTTCCCCTTGACTTACGCATCGTCGCCGCGCTGTCCGCCTCGCCGAATCGCTTGCACGCTCTGGCTCTCCGATATCGGCGCATGACCATCATCCATTTCCTGTTCGCCTGCTGCTGTCTCCTGCCCGTGGCAACCATTTCACCCCTGCGCGCGGAGGAGAAAAACGCGGAACTGAAAAAGGAGCGCGAATTATACGACCGAGAGGTGGAGTTTGCCATGCGCCCAATCCGCGAGCGCTACCTTTTTCGTCTCGACAAGATGAAACGCACCCTTGGTGGACGCGGCGATGCGCGCGGCGCACTGGCTGTGCAAGAAGAAATGGACAATGTGGCGACCACGGCCAAAGGCAGCGGTGTTGCAAGATTCGCAGGCACCTGGGCGTTGGCATACACGAATGGGACTACCAATCGCCATTATGGCATCACTCCGGCAGGGGTGGTCACATGGATTGATGAGAACGGAAAACCCTTCAATGTCGTCGGAAAAGTTCAACTTGAGGGATCTGATTTTACGATAAGGTTTCCTGGCGACGAACGGGTGGAGCGAATTACAATAGCACCGAACGGGTTGCTCATCATGGAGCATTTCGCACTTAAAGGTACTTATCCAAAAGGCGTGCCCGTTGTCTTTGCAGTAGGTATCAGGTCGCAATAAGACCTATCGTTCTGGCAATTAAGTGACGCTGGAATCTGGACGCCGCTGGCGATACAACAAAATTCATGAGTCTCCTCAAGGAAGTCATTCGCAAACTAACGCCGCCAATAGTGGTGGATGCCTATAAGTGGTGGCGCTCCAGGCGCGCGAGTTACTCGGCTGCGAAGCGGGAAGTTTTCTTGAAACTCAACAAAGGTGCGAAAGAAAATGAGATTGTCTTGCGCTCGGGACTTCGACTTAATATTTTTCCTGAATCGAGGGTGGGATTCGAATACTTTTGTTATCGGGATGATGAATGTTATCAGGAGATGAGCTGTTTTCTGGAACTGGCGAAGACCAGGACACGTTTTCTGGACGTTGGAGCGTTGCATGGAGTCTTTTCGCTGGCATTTGCTGGCCAGCATGAAGGCTGCCGGGCCTTGGCGGTAGAACCATCGGCATCGGCCTTTGCCCGTCTGCTATATAATATTCACAAAAATCCATCCTGTCGCGTCGAGGCGCATGAAATTGCACTCGCTGACCGCGAAAGCACGATTTCCATGCGTCTGGAAGGACAGCACTTAGTCGCCTCAGCAAGCCCGGAAGTTGACGACAAGCGATACACCACCATCACGGCTCGCACCGGAGACTGTTTTTGCGCGGAAAATGAATTCCTGCCGGACATCATCAAGGTGGACATCGAAGGATACGAGTATGAGTGCTTCAAGGGGCTTACGAAAACGATCGACCGTGGCCGGCCGATTATCTTCCTCGAGCTTCATCCGGAAATGCTCCCCGAGCATGGACATTCGCCCGCCGACATTGCCGCGTTCTTTAGCGAGAAGAGTTACCAATTTTACAATCTAAATCGGCAACCGCTCAATTACAGCGACATCGAACGAACCATGAAGGGATGCCGGCTTCTCATTCAGCCGATGGAACTTGGATCGATTTAAGGTTCATCGAGCGTCTTAACCGGAGCGGCTCGCTGATCGACAGTCGAAGTCCTTGTCCTCGTAGCCAGCCAAACCGCACCGGCCAATAAGAGTGCCTCGCTCAAGAGATTGATTCCGGCAGCGGCAAACATGCCGAGTCTGGGAATCAACAACACATTGAGCGCGAGGCTTAAGATCGCGATCGGGGCCATTAGTTGAGCAATCCGCCGGTCCTCCGACTGCGCCCACAGGCCCCATGTAAAAATGCCGCTGATTAGTGCGATGAACTTAGCGACCATCAGAATGGCGAATGGATAGGCGGCCCTCTCGAACTCAGGGCCGTAAAGCACGCGATAGGTGAGCGGTGAAATTGCGAAGCAAACAATCACTGCGAGCAACGTCACCGCGCCAGCCGCGCCAGCCAGCTTGAGCTGCCGCCTCCATAAGATATTGCCTCCCAGTTTGTGCCATTCGATAAACCGGGGATAAAGGAGTGTCGGCACAAAGGCGAGGAACTGCGCCACGACGGCAGTGAGTGATTGCGCAGTGCGGTATTGGCCCAGCTCGGGCAGCGAGGCCAATGCACCAAGCAGCGGAGTTTCGAGGGACTGGGTGAAGGTAGCGCAGAGCATCGCCGCGATGAGCCAACGCCCTTCCGAAAGCACTGGGAGCATCGCTTTAAGTTGCCGGAAATTGAGCGGCGCGGGCCAGACCCGCCCAAGCGCCGCCCACCATCCGTAGAGCCAGCCCACCCCCGTCGCCGCAGCCAGAACGGCGACATCGGATCCAACGGCTTGGCCGGGGCGAAAAACGGCGACGTAGAGCAACCCCGTGATTATTGATTGGATGGCCGTGGACTTCGAGTGGGCGGGCATTTTTTCCTGCGCCATGAGCAGCCAGGTCGCCGGATTGGAAACAAATAGGAGTAAAGGAAAGGCAGCAATTGTCGCAAGCATCCAATCGTTCTTAAGCGCAAGTAGCGCAATCGGGAGTGCAATAGCTCCGAGCACCAAGCACACCGCCAAGCGCCATGTGAAGACGACGGAAATGAGTGTCTTTCGTTCCTCTTCACTCTTCAATGCCTTGAAGCGCCGTGTGAGATGAATATCGAGGAATGGCGTGGCGAATAACCACAACTGGCCCATCATCGCAATGACCATCCCTGACAAGCCCAGCTTCTGTGGCCCGAGACAGCGGGTTGCCCATACCGACGCGAAAAAGGCGACGACTTTGGCCAGGGATTGCCATCCGCCGATGGCGAGGGCCTGCCGCACGAGGCGGTGCCGGTGGAGTCTGGCGATCAGGGCGCGCAATTCAGAGATGCATTGCGGCGCGCAACTCAGAAGTCAAATTCTTCCAGCGCGACAATTCTTCCAGCCGCCCTGCAGATGCGCCCGCGAGGGGAAGGTGTTTGACCGAGGCGTGCGCGTTCTTTACCAGTTCACACGCCAATGTCCGTCCGCTCACTTTTTCCACCACTCCGAGCTCTGCTGGGAAAATCGAATGCGTGGCTTGTGGATGTCGGCGCTTCGCTCGGCATTCATCCGCGATGGAAAATCTTTGACGAATTGCTCCACGTTGTCGGGTTCGAGCCGAATGCGGAGGAGTTCAGAAAGCTGCCGGCATCGCCGCGGCATCGCTGGGTGCAGGCCGCGGTCGCTGGCAGGCGCGGGCTGCGGACGCTGTACCTCACGCGGCGTTTTAACAACGCCTCCCTGCTGCGGCCCAATGCCGCGTTCCTCGCGGAGCTGGAGTGGCGGGATGACTTCGATGTCGTCGCGGAGGAAAAGCTCGAGTGCGTGAGTCTCGACGAGGCGCTCACGGAGATCGGTGTGCAGCCGGATTTTCTCAAGCTCGACACGCAGGGCAGCGAGTTTGAAATCCTGCAGGGAGCGGAGCGCGGGCTGCGGAGCGATGTGGTCTTTATCGAAGTCGAGACGGAATTCTGCCAGCTCTACGAGAGCCAGCCGCTCTTCGCAGACATCGACAGCCATCTGCGCGCGCGCGGATTTTACCTGCACGACATGGCGAATCATCTCTTCGTGAAACCGCGCGGCATGCACGGCGTCGGCGGGCCGAAGGGCCGGCTCATCCAAGCCGACTGCCTGTATTTCAAGGAACCGCGCGAACTCACGACGGCAACGGATGCAAAGATCGCCGCGCTCATCATGTCCTACGCAGCCTACGGATTTCCCGAGGGTGCGATCCACGCGCTCGATGTGATTGAGCGGACGGGACGTGCCGTGCCCGAATCCGCCGCGCTGCGCCGCGGCCTGCATGGACTGCGCCACATCTCGCGCTGGCTCGACTGGCTGCCGGGGCGCGATTTCCTGACGCGCCTCGCGAAACGCTTCCACCTTGATTTCCGCGCTGTCGGCCATGCTCTGTGGGAAAATGAACTCGGCAACCGGCTTCGGTGAGCGATGAGCTACACCGCTGAAAAACCGAACCTCGTCCTCAGCATCATCCAGAAGCTGTCGTTCGAGGACGTGGAGCCATTCATCGCCTCGCTGCGAGGAAGCGGCTGCCGCGCGGAGATCGTTTTTTTCGCCTCACACCTCGCGGACACGACGGCGCGGCGGCTGCGCGATGCGGGTGTGCAGTTGCTGCCGTTCAAATATTTTCGCGTGCGCATGCGGCGTCCGATCCTGCTGCTGTGGCCGCTGTGGAGATGGCGCTTTGCGCGTATGCGCACCTATGAGGGAAAGGTGGCGCTGGCGAAGCGCGTCTTCTTCATCTTCAACCTGCGCTATGTGTTCGCCCACGAGTTGCTGGCTTCGCGGCCGGGCCGCTATGCGCGCGTGTTGCTCTCGGATTGCCGCGACGTGATTTTTCAAAGCGATCCGTTTGCATGGGAACAGGAGCGCGGAGTGCATTCCTTTCTCGAGGGCGAGGGGCGCACGATCGCCACCTGTCCTGGAAACCGGCAGATGATCACTGAGGGGTTCGGCGAAAAAATTCTCAAGACGCTGGGAAGCCGTGAACCCGCGTGCGCAGGCGTCACCATCGGCGATGCGGATGCGGTGCGCGACTATTGCCGCTTGCAGACGGAGCTCGCCTGCGGCGTCGAGCAGATGCGCATGGTCTCGGCGGTGGACCAGGGAATCCACAATTACATTTTCCATCGCGGGCTGCTGCCGGATTTGCACCTGCACAAGAACGGGGAGGGCATGACGCTCACGATGGGTTCGATGAAGCCGGAGGAAATTCGCCGGGACGAAGCCGGGCAGGTGTTGCTGGCCGATGGCCGCGTCGCGCCGATCCTGCACCAATACGATCGCCATTCCGAACTTGCCGCGCAACTTCGGCGAAAATTCGCGGGCGTTGCATGACGGCCGCGTCCGCAGGTACGACGAAGTTGAATCCTGAAGCTCAAACCTTCTACCTCCTGACCAAATGCCGAAGGTAACCCTTATTGTCTGTGTCTATGGCGACCGCGTGCCTCTTGCCCGATTGCTGGCCCGGAGTGCCGATTGTTATGACGAACTCCTGGTCATCCATGACGAGCCTGATTTTGAAGATGTCGGAAGTTTGGTTCGCTCCTATGGGGGCCGTTTCGTGCTCCGGCCCCGCGCCTTTGGTCAGGAACCGCACATCCCTTTCGCGCTCGGGGAGGCGAGTCACGACTGGATCCTGAGGTTTGATGCGGATGAATATCCCAGTGCCGAATTGAAGAAATGGCTTGTTCAATTTCGCGAAGCGCCGGAGCCCGGGAGTGATCTTTCGGGCTATCGGTGCATCTGGCCTGCGTGGGATGGCGCACGCCCCATCACGAAACGATGGCCGAACAACCGGCTTATCCTGTTCCACCGCCAGCGCGTGCAGTTGATAGGAATCCCGGAACAGGGACCCATGCCCGAGGGAAAGAGCACCAAACTCCCGCTGATCCTCTGCCATGAGCCGTCACACCGAAGTCATGGCTTGGCAAACATCTTTGGGAAAAGCCGCTCGGTAAGCGGGCGGAAGCGGATCGTGGATGCCTTGCTCGGATCACCTCTTGATCACCCAAGATGGCGTTATGAATCTGCGGAGTGGCCATGGCATTGGGAACAGATCCGGCGCCATCCGCTGCTGACCTTGGTGCGCCGCCTTTTCATCTGGCCGGTGCGGCAGGCGGGCGCCATGATACTGGCTGGCGAATTCCCACGCCCATCGCTGTTCATGCATGCGGGAATCTTCCATGCGCTGCTTTGTTACGACTTCTGGAAGGCGCGCCGCCATCTCTCCAAATGAAGGGATTCCTGAACAGCCGGGACTCTGTTCTTCGCGCATTCCATCGGCGCGGGCAGGGAAAACTTGGGAGCTCTGCGGAAGGGCTTCCCGCGATCCTTACCTCGACGCAGTGAATCCTGACCTGAGCATCGTCATCGTGAGCTGGAACACATGGGAGCTTCTGGCCGCGTGTCTCGACTCCGTCTTCCGCACCGCCGAGGGACTCGCGCTGGAAGTGATCGTCGTGGATAACGCCTCATCGGACTGCAGCCCCGCGATGGTGCGGGAGCGTTTCCCGCACGTGCAGCTGATCGAGAACCGCGAAAACACCGGCTTTGCCACGGCGAACAACCAGGTTTTTCCGCTCTGCACGGCGGAGTTTATTCTCCTGCTGAATTCCGACACCGTTGTGAAGCCCGGTGCTCTTCGCACTCTGCGAGATTTTTTACGCGAAAATCCGGACGTTACCGCTGTCGGGCCCAAGCTGATCCACCCGCGTGTGCAGTTGCGAATTCTGGGCGCTGGCCGCCAGCCCACGCTGCGCACCGTGACAAACCACCATCTCTTTCTGGCCTCGGCATTCCCGCGAATTCGCTTCCTCGAGGGCATCTATCTTTTCATCGGGAAACACGACGACCGGCCGCGGCAAGTCGAATGGCTCAGCGGCGCATGCCTGCTTGTGCGACGGAAAGTGATCGCGGAAGTCGGGCCGCTGTCCGAGTCGTTCTTCATGTATTGCGAGGACATGGAGTGGTGCGATCGCATGAGGACAAAAGGCACCCTCTATCATGTGCCCGACGCGGTGGTGGAGCATCACCTCAGTGCGAGCACGGAGAAAAACCAGAAGGCCTCGCTGCTGCCGATCACCACGGCGAGGGACTATTTCATCGCGCGCAATCGCCCGACCTTCATCGCGCTCTTCGCCCACGACGTCGTCCGCACCGTCGGCCTCCTCGTCCGCGCCATCGGGTATTTTGTCATGAGCCTTTTCCAGCCGGACCGCCGCGCGATGTGGCGCGGGCGCAGCCGGCAATATTTCACCTACACGCGGGCTGCGCTGCCGGGCAGATCCCGGGACAAGTCGCAGCGTGAGAGGTGACGCATGATGCGACAGGTGTCCCCAGGGACTGCGAGATCCTCACCGGGCGCATGCATGCATCATTCCAAAGTCGCATATTGCATCCGGCGGATGGTTTGACGATTCATCTCCCCGCTTTGACAACGCGATTTACCTAATCCATTCTGACCAGTGAACCCTATTCCGGGCCGGAACATCGTCGCCATCGTAGTCGGATTGCTCATCGCGATGTACCTCGCGACGGCGCTCGGCAGCGGCGAGGGCGTCGCACCTGCGATTATTGTCACGATCATCGTCGGCGCGCTGGCGCGTGCACTTGCTTTTCGCGCGCAAAGGTTCGAGGGCATGGTGATCGGGGGCCTGCTCTTTGTGGACATCTTCGCGCAGAGCGGTCTGCCGCGCCTAAGTCTCGCCGGGCAGAGTGCGCCACTCTACCTCACCGAGGTCGCGCTGATCCTCTGCGTGATCGGCGTCCTCCAGCGGATTGCGTTCACCAAGGAGCGTTTTTTTGAGGCGACGCCGCTCACGGTCGCGCTGTCCATCTTTTTGGTGATCGCCAGCGTCCGCTTCATGGCCGACTGCGTAATGCGCAGGGAAGATCTGAGTTTGCTCAAGACATCCATCCGCGATTTTGCGACCGTCTATTATGCCGCGTTTTTCCTGATAGCCTACAGCGCATGCCGGCATGTCCCGACGCGGCGCTTCCTCGAGAAGACGCTGCCCGTGGCGATCCTCGCGCTGATCCCGCTGCGAGCGATCTCAATCCTTTTTCCAAACGCGCTCGCGAGGATCGCGATCCGAGGGGAGATGCTCTTCGCCCCGCGCGCGGATCTCAGCGGGGCATTTCTCGGGTTCGGCTGCATCTATTTTCTGCTCCGGCGCGGCGAGGCGGCGCGGACACCGTTTGTCTGGCTGTGCTATACGGCGGTGGCATTTGTGTGTTTCGGGGAGATGATAGTCGGGCTTTCGCGTGCGACGTTTGTAGCGTTCGGGGCGGGCCTGGTCCTGATGCTGCTGGCGCGCAAGTGGCGGGTCGTGCGCGACGCGTTCCTGTTCGCCATAGTCGGGGCGCTGATGCTCATCACTGTCGAGCGCGTGACGGGCGTTCCTTCCGAGGAACGTCTCACCGATCAGTTCGTGGATAAATTCCGATCGGTAATGGACATCGGCTCGTCGTCCCACACCTATAGGACGGACGCTGGCGAGGCCGCTTCGGGCAACACGCGCTTCCGCACGATCTGGTGGCAGACCGTCACGAATGAAACGCTGGACGCCGCGCCGCTCACGGGCCTTGGCTTCGGCTACGATCTCGCGGCGGCGTTTCTCCGACAATATCCATTCGACCTCGGCGAGGAATTCTCGGCGCGCAGTCCGCACAGCATTCTCGTCACGATCTTCGGCCGCACGGGCCTGCTGGGTATCACGGCGTTCGTGATTTTCGTGCTGGTACTTCTGCACCACGCCGTGCGCTGCACCCTTGCGGTGCGCCGAAGGGAAACTTCCGCGACGAACCTCTCCTACTGGTGCGGTGTGATCATCATCTTCTCCGCCGCATGTTTCGGCGTGATGCTCGAGGGCCCGATGGCCGCAACTGTCTTCTGGACGATGCTTGCGATTGCCGCCCGCCACGAGCACCTGCGGCTCGCCGGAAAGGACGCCCCGCGTGCCGTGGAGGACGCCCAGAGCACGGAAGGCGTCGTGCGTCACGGCGACCTGCGCCCGGCGCTGACGCACAGGCCGGTGCGGCGCTGATTGTTCGCATGGAAGCAGCCACTGCGAGGACCACACCGAGGATCATCCAGGTCTTCAACCGCTACCTCGAGCCCGGCGGCGAGGAAAACTGGGTGAACGTTCTCGCGAGAGAGATCGGCCTGCCGGCCTGCATCTTCGACAGTGCGGACTGGCGCAAGCCCGGCGCGCCGGCGCACTGGCGGCAGGCGCTGCTGATGTTTTCCAATGCGAAGTCCAGTGCGCGGCTGCGGGAATTTCACCGCGAACACGGGGCGCAGGCGTGGCTTTTCCACAATGTCCTCCCGGTCGGCTCCGCGGCGCTCTACCGCGAGGCGCTGCGGCTCCAGGTGCCGGTTATCCAATACGCACACAGCTTCCGCCCATTTTCGATCAGCGGCTACCTCACACCCCCTGAAGTGCGCGGGCTGCCGAGCCGATGGCTGACATATTTCCGCGAGATCCGGCGCGCGGCCTGGCAAAACTCGCGGCTGAAGACGGCGTGGCATGCGGCGGTGCTCGCCGCGGCGCGCGCGCTCGGCTGGTTCCGCGCGATCAAGGCGTGGATCGCCGTCTCGGATTTCATGCGCGACCGTTTCATCGAGGCCGGCGTGCCGCCGGGTGACATCTTCACGCTGCGGCACTATTGGAAGCCGCGCCCTGCCGAGGCTGCGCCGCGCGACGATCGTTACTGCATCTTCCTCGGCCGCCTCATCGAAATGAAAGGCGTGCGCGTGGCGCTTGCTGCGTGGGACATTGTCGCGCGCGCAACCGGCGGCCGCGGCCCGCGGCTGTTCATGGCGGGCACCGGCGAACTCGCCCACGTGATCCGCGCCGCGGCGGAAAACAATCCGCTCGTCACATTCTGCGGGCAGGTCGGCGGCGCGGAAAAGGAACGGCTGCTCGCGGGCTGCTCGGCGGTCGTCGCGCCGTCCATCTGCGTCGAGTCGTTTGGCCTCGTGGCGTGCGAGGCCTACGATTTTCAAAAGCCCGTCCTCGCCGCACGATCGGGCGGGCTCGCAGAATCCGTGCAACACCGCCAGACCGGTCTTCTGCACGACCCAGGCGATGCCGCGGAACTCGCAAGGCATGTGATCGACCTCGACGCCTCACCCGAGCGGCGCGGCGAAATGGGCCGCCGGGGGAGGCTGTGGCTCGAGGCAAACACCGGCGAGCAGGAATGGCGGCGGAAGTTCGCGGAGATTGTCGCACACGCGCTGGCTGCGCGCTGAAATTTGCCCTTCTTGCGCCGCGCACCGCCGCTAGAGTCAGCCATGCAGAAAATCACCAAGCTTCTCCGCGACGCAGGCCTTGCGATCCTGCGCGCCCTCGGCACGACGGTCACGGACGCAAGGACGGGCCGGAGCCTCGGCAGGGCTTTCATCTTTTCGTGGCGTGGCACCATCCGCGTGATCGGTCTCGAGACACCAGTCATCCCGATTTTTCTCCCGCAGACACGGCTGACCTATTGGAAGCAGGACATCGGATTCACCAGGCATCCGGCACCGGATTTTCCGCGCTGTGGAAAGGACGCTTAACGTAATACTCACGCACCAAGCTCCGGCCTGCGTGGAACGGATGCTCGCGTGGTGGGCGCATTGCGTGTCGCTTGATGACGTCCTGCTCGCATTCGGCGGATCGGAGCAGGATTTCCGCGGGGTGGGCCTCGCGCAGAAATTTTTTGTGAACGATCCGCGGCTGCGGACGAAGGATCACCAGCGCGAGATGCAGAGCTACTCGGCAGTCTTCCGCGAGGCGTCCGCGTGGATGCGCGGCCGCGATTTCACGCACGTCCACTTCTGCGAATACGATCATGTGCCCCTTGCACAGGATCTGAATGCGCTTCAGCGCGCGCGCATGGCCTCGGAAAATGCCGATGCGATAGGCTGCCGGCTCCTGCGTGTGGACTGTACGAACCACCCGCATTTTCTCTACCACGCGGCGAAGAGCGCGTTCATGGCATTTTGGAAAAGCATGACGCGGCGGGACAATCCGGGCGTGGTGCTGAGCATGTTCGTCACCGGCTCCGTGTGGACGCGCCGTACGTTCGACGCAGTGGCCGCCATCGGGGATCCGTGCCCGGCGTATCTCGAAATCTGGATGCCCACGCTCGCACACCATCTCGGCTTCCGTGTGCGCGGTCTGCCGGATCAGGATTCCTTTGTGGACAACCTCCGCGACATGTCCGCAAACGTCGAGGAAGCGCGCCGCGCGGGAGCATGGGCGATTCATCCGGCGAAAAATATGTGGGCTTCGGCGGAAGGGTCGCGCGCGAGAACTGCGTGAACGGGCGGCCGCGGCGGGGAAGTTCCGTTTGTTCGCTCGACATCCGCGAAAGCTCCCGCCGATTCTCGCCGGACAGATGCAGAAAGTTTTCATCACGGGTGTTGCGGGTTTCATCGGGAGCACGGTCGCTGATCGGCTGCTCGCGAACGGCGCGAGCGTGGTCGGATGGGACAATTTTTCCGCGGGGCAGGAAGAATTTCTCACCGGCGCGCGGCAGCACTCCGGCTTCACATTGCACCGCGGCGACAACCTCGATGCGGATGCGCTCACGAAAGCGATGGCCGGGTGTGACTTCGTGATCCACCTCGCGGCCAATGCGGACGTGCGTTTCGGCACGGAACATCCGGGCCGCGATCTCCAGCAGAATACCGTCGCCACTTTTAACGTGCTCGAAGCGATGCGCGCGAATGGAATCAAGCGCATCGCATTCTCCTCGACCGGCTCCGTGTACGGCGAGGCTCCGGTGATTCCGACGCCCGAGGATGCGCCGTTCCCGATCCAGACTTCACTCTACGGTGCGTCAAAAGTCGCGGGTGAAAATCTCATCGAGGCGTACTGCGAGGGCTTCGGGTTCGAGGGCTACATCTTCCGTTTCGTCTCCATCCTCGGCGAGCGCTACACGCACGGGCATGTGTTTGATTTTTACAAGCAGCTCCTCGAACACCGCGATCACCTCCGCGTGCTCGGCGACGGCAAGCAGCGCAAATCGTATCTCTACGTGCAGGACTGCGTGGATGCGATCCTGCACGTCGCGACGCAGCGCACGGCGGAAAAGGCAAAGCACCGCGTGCAGATCTACAATCTCGGCACGGCGGAATATTGCCAGGTCACGGATTCCATCGGCTGGATCTGCGCGCACCTCGGACTGAATCCGCGGCTCGATTTCACCGGCGGCGAACGCGGGTGGATCGGCGACAACCCATTCATCTTTCTCGAGACGGCAAAAATCCGAGCGACCGGCTGGCAGCCGAAGCTGACGATTCAGCAAGGCATTGTGAACACGTTGCAATGGCTCCAGAAAAACCAGTGGGTGCTCGCGCGCCGATGAAAATTGCCGTCGCCGGGCTCTGGCATCTCGGGTGCGTCACGGCAGCGTCGTGCGCGAAGCATTTCGAGGTCAGCGCACTCGACTCCGCTGCGGCAAACATCGCCGCGCTGCGCGAGGGGAAGCCGCCGATCTTCGAGCCGGGCCTCGCGGAACTCACGCAGGACGGGCTGCGCAGTGGGAGGCTGAAATTTTCGACGGACGGGGAAACCGCGTGCGGCGACGCTGACGTGGTGTGGGTGACGTACGACACGCCGGTGAACGACGACGACGTGCCGGACGCGGAATTTGTCCTCGCGCACATCCGCAAGCTCGTGCCGGTGGCAAAGGGCGACGCACTTTTTCTGATCTCCTCGCAGATGCCCGCGGGGACATGCCGGAAACTGGAGGCGGAATTTCCGGGTCGGCGCTTTGCGTGCTCGCCGGAAAACCTGCGGCTCGGCGGTGCGCTGAAAGTCTTCAACGAGCCCGAGCGCATCGTCGCCGGATGCCGCACGGAAATGGATCGCGCGCTGCTCACGGAATTGTTCCGCCCATTTTGCACAAACGTGATCTGGATGAGCCCCGAGTCGGCGGAGATGACGAAGCACGCGCTGAATTCGTTCCTCGCGCTGTCGGTCACTTTTGCCAACGAGATCGCGCGGCTGTGCGAACTAACGGGCGCGGATGCGAAGGAAGTCGAGGTCGGGCTGAAGAGTGATGCGCGCATTGGGCCAAAGGCGTATCTCGGACCGGGCGCGGCATTCGCCGGCGGCACGCTCGCTCGCGATGTGGTCGCGCTCACGCAACTCGCCGCGAGCCGCCACGAACCGATCGCGCTGATCCCGGCGATCAAGCAGAGCAACGACCGGCACAAGGCCTGGGCACTCACGCGGCTGAAGGACGCGCTCGGCCCGCTGCGCGGTGTCACGCTCGCGGTGCTCGGGCTGACTTACAAGGCGGGCACAGACACGCTGCGGCGCAGTCCGGCCGTCGAGCTTTGCGAGCGGCTGCTCGCGGAAGGCAGCGAGGTGCGCGCCTTCGACCCCGCGGCGAAACAACTG
>JANXZI010000389.1 GCA_025355595.1 Spartobacteria bacterium | reverse complement strand
CCTTCGCCAGCGGCACGAACATTACCTTCGGTCTCCCGCCCACCGCCGCGGGCACTTATGCGTTGATTCAGTCGGCGACCAACCCTGGGACAGGTAATTTCACACTACCCACCGCGCTGGCCGGTCAGTCCTATGCGCTGAATTACTCGGGCGGTTTTGTCAATCTGGTCGTGACGGGCACTTATGCAGGCGTCTCCTCCACTTGGATTCCGACCGGTGCCGGCCCATTTAGCTGGAATACGGGTGCCAACTGGAGCGGTGGCAATGTTCCGAAGATCGCTGGAGACACGGCCAACTTCAATTCCGCCCTCACGACTGGACAGTCGGTCACGGTGGACGGCTTGCAGCATGTCGGCACGCTGACGCTGAATCCCTCGACGGCTTTTGCTTACACGATCAATCAAGGCACGGCGGGCAGCACCATTTTCATGGATAACGGCGCTTCCGCCGCCCAGATCAACAACACGACGCAGAACAACACGATCTCCGCGCCGATCAACCTCTTCAGCAGCAATACCAACGTCAACATCGCTGGCGGCACGCAACTCGCCCTCACTGGCACGACGAGTGGCACCGGCAAACTCACCGTCACGGGCGGTAGCGGCGGCACGCTGCTCCTCAACGGCACCGGCGCTTGGACCGGCGGCACGCAGATTGATACCGGCAACACCGTCGTGATCTCCGCAGTCAACGGCACGGCCTCGCAGATCAATAACGCAGGCGTCGGCATCACCACCTTGAACGGCGGCACCCTGAGCTTCACTGCCACGACAGGCTTCACTGCGTTGCCAGCCGGATTTGTCCTAAATCTCATCGGCGCTGGCGGCACCCTGAATGCGCAGCCTGCCGCCAATGGAGCCGCTGGCAAGGTGTTGACCACTGCGACAGCCGGGTTCCTCACCGGCAGCGGCACGTTCACCAAGACCGGGGGCGGCGACTTGCAGAATCAATCGCCCAGCATCGCCTTTACGGGTGCGGTGAACATGAACGGCCTGACGGAAGTGCAGAATAGCTTCGCCTACGGCTATGGCACTGCTCCCGGTGCCTTTGCGGGCGGCACGATCACGGTCCCTTCCACTGGTGAAGTCGCGCTCAGCGGTGCGAACGTGCAGGTGTTCAACCCGATCGCGCTCAACACCGGCGTCCTGAGCTCGAATGCCGGCCCGGCCATCTTCAATAGCACGGTCACGGTGACGGGTGCCTCCACGCTCGCGGCACGTAAGTTTCAGACTACGACCGATTCAGTGAGCTTCGCCATCAACACGCTGAGCGGTTCGGGCAATCTGAGCGTCATCGGCGGCACCACCGGCGTCGGCGGCGTCGGCATGGTCACCGTCGGCAACGCCGCTGGCTACACCGGGACGTTCAATGTCGGTGCTTTCGGTGCCATCGGTCTGCCTAGCGGGTTCACGGGAAATGCCGTCAATGTCACTGCGACCACGGGTGCCCTCGGCCTCGTTGCGGACGGCGACGGCACCGGCGCCCTGCAAAACATCCTCTTCACCCTGCCCAGCAATCCCACCACGTTTGTGGCTGCCAACACGGGCGGCTACATCGTCGGCAGGATTGGAGCGACTTCGACCAGCAACCAATCGGCCAACAAGACCATCGAACTCGTCTCGATTCCGTTTAATAACGGCAACACGCTGAACGTCACCACGCTCAATGGCTACAGCCTCCTCGTGGACCCGGTGCTCACCGCCACCACGACCCTGAACGTCGCGGGAACGCAGGCGTCCAACGTCCTTCCCGGCCTCGTCTTCACGAATACCACCGGAGCCTTCGGCATCATCAAGACGGGCACAGGCTCCTTCCAGCTTGGCGTGAGCGCGGCAGACGCGACCAATACGTTTGGCGATGGAACCGGGGCCGGTGCCAACAGCCGGATTGATATTCAGGACGGCATCCTCCAGGTCTTCAGTGACCAAAACTTGGGCGCCGCGCAGAACGTCGTCTTCCTCAATGCGAACAGCGCCACGAAGGGCTTCCGCGCCGTCGGCACTGGCAGTTTTGTCGCCCCTGTCACGCGCATCTTCACGCTCAATACGGCGTCGAATGGCATTGATGTCGTCTTCGGGAAAACGCTGACCATCAGCAGCGGGCTGAATTACGCCGCCGTCGGGAACACATTCCAGAAGAATGATGCGGGCACGCTCATCCTCACCGCAGCCGCCACGGGCGCACCGACCAGCGGCACGACAGTCGCTGGGGGCATCCTCCAGATTAGCGCTTCCAACCAGATCGGCACCGGCACGATCACGAGTTCCACGACCGGCGCAGCCTTGCAACTTACCGGCGGCGCGACATTCGCCCAGGCGATGGCGCTCAACGGCAACGGCGTTTCCGG
>JANXZI010000370.1 GCA_025355595.1 Spartobacteria bacterium | reverse complement strand
GAAGGCGCGTTCATGCAGTGGGGCTATCAACTCGCGCGCGAAGAATACGGCGCGGAACTCGTGGACGGCGGGCCGTGGTGCAAAATTCCCGAAGGCAAGCGCGGCGTGGGCATCATGTTCAAGGACAGCATCGCCGACATCACGCTCCAACAAGTGCTCACGCGTCCGACGGATTTTGAAGTCATCGCCACGCTGAATTTGAACGGCGATTATTTGAGCGACGCCCTCGCCGCGCAGGTCGGCGGCATCGGCATCGCGCCCGGTGGCAACATCAACTACCTCACCGGCCACGCCATCTTCGAAGCCACCCACGGCACCGCACCGAAATACGCCGGCAAGGATCAGGTGAACCCCGGCAGCGTCGTCCTCAGCGGCGAGATGATGCTCCGCTACCTTGGCTGGAACGAGGCTGCGGATTTGATCGTCAAAGGCATCAATGGCGCGATCGGCGCAAAGAAAGTGACCTACGACTTCGCCCGCCTCATGGAAGGCGCGACCGAGATCAAGTGCTCGGAATTCGGCACCGCGATGATCGAGAAGATGTGACGCCGCGCGGAGCGCCGCGCCGTGGAGCGCCGTGCGTCCTCGCCAAATTTTTCTGCGACCAGCCCGCGGCAAGACGCGCGGACAAAGTACCGTTTCCCTCTGCGGAACTCTCACTCTCCCTCTGCGCCTCTGCGTTCAAAAAGCGACCGCCCACGCTCAGAGACATCGCGAGCGTGGAAGTGACCTGGGGCTTTCCCGTTGCCACCGGCTCTGCGATAAACCGCCATGCCTTCTCCCAAAGATCGAATCGCCCGCCTGCGCCGCGAAATCGAGGATCACGACCGCCGCTACTACGTCGAGGCAAAGCCCACGGTCTCCGATGCCGCCTACGACGAGCTTTACCGCGAACTTCGCGCACTCGAATCCGCGCACCCCGACTTCGTCACGCCCGACTCGCCGACCCAGCGGGTGGGCGGCGCACCGTCGAAAGGCTTCCAGCAATTCCGCCACATCGCACCGATGCTCTCGCTCGAAAAAATCGAGCCGCCCACGCTCACGGGCGCGGACGCGGAGCTGGAGTTTTCCAAGCGCGTGCGCCTGCAGGATGAGCGCACCGTCGAGGAACTGCGCTGGTTTGATCAGACCATCCGCAAGCAGCTCCGCGCGGAAAAAGTCAGCTACGTGATGGAGCCAAAAGTGGACGGCGTCTCGATCTCCGTCCATTACCGCGACGGCCTGCTCACGCTCGGCGTCACCCGTGGCGACGGCACGACGGGCGACGACATCACCGCAAACCTCCGTGCCGTGAAAGCGATCCCGCTGCGCCTCGACATCCCGAATCCGCCTGCGCTGCTCGAAGTCCGCGGCGAGGCGTACATGCCCGTGAAAGAATTTGAGGCCATGAACGCCGTGCTCGAAGCCGCCGGCGAAAAGACCCTCCCGAACGCTCGCAACGCCACCGCCGGAACGCTCAAGCAACTCGACTCCGCCGCCGTCGCGAAGCGCCCCGTCCGCGCCGTCTTCTACGCCGTGGGCGCGCTCGACGGCATCACCTTTGCCACGCACGGCGACACGCTGCGCGCGCTGAAAAAACTCGGCCTGCCCGTTCAGGAAGTCTGGTGGGAATGCGACAACATGGAGGACATCATCGCGAGGTATCAGCGCGAAGTCGTGAGCAATTACGACGAGCGCCGCGACCTGCGCACGAGGCTCCACTACGAGATTGATGGCATCGTGATCAAAGTGAACGACCGCACCGCGTGGGAGCGCATCCCCGCCAAGGCGAAGGCACCCGGCTACGCGATTGTCCACAAGCCTGTGCCCTGGATCTCCGGCGCGATCACGGAGCTGATCGGCATTACGATCCAAGTCGGCCGCACCGGCGTGCTCACGCCCGTCGCCGAGCTGAAGCCCGTCTTCGTGCAAGGCTCCACCGTCTCGCGTGCCACGCTGCACAACGACGACGAAATCAAGCGCAAGGATATCCGCATCGGCGACACGGTCATCATCCGCAAGGCCGGCATGGTCATCCCCGAGATCATCGAAGTCCTCGTCGCAAAATCCAACCGCTCGCCCGACTCGCAGCCCTTCGATCTTTTCGCATTCGTCGGCGGGAAATGTCCCGTGTGCGGCGGGGCAATTTCGCGTTCGCAGGTTTCCAACGGCAAAAAGGCCGAGGTCGCGTGGCGCTGTGACAATATCTCCGGCTGCCCCGCGCAACTCGTGCGCCGCGTCGAGTTCTTCGGCCAGCGCAATGCGCTCGACATCGAGGGCGTCGGCGGAGTCGTCGCGGAAAAAGTCGTCGAGCGCGGCCTCGTAAAATCGCCGCTCGATCTTTTCGGCCTGCGCCTTGAGCAGCTCGCGACGCTCAATCTCGGCACCGACGAAGAGCCGCGCATCTTCGGCGAAAAAAACGCCACGAAAGTCATCGAGGGAATCGCACGCGCAAAGTCGCAGCCGCTCGCTCGCTGGTTGCACGCGCTCGCCATTCC
>JANXZI010000312.1 GCA_025355595.1 Spartobacteria bacterium | reverse complement strand
TCACATCGAGAATGATGCTCATCGCTTTGCTTGCAAACTGCGCGGCGAAGCGGCGTCCCTCGGCGGCGGTGTTCACGAAATCCGTCTCCACCGGCGCGAGCGGCTCGAAACACAGCACGACGCCACGCTCCTCCGCGCGCTTCACCGCGGCGCGGAAAACTTCGGTGGCCCATGCCCATGCCTGCTCGTACGTCACGCCATCCATGAGGTTCCGCTGCTTCGGCGAGCCGACGACGATCCGCGTGCCGCCGAGGTCGGCGCAGCAGTCCACTAGTTCGACAAAATAATCCGACGTGCGAGCGCGCACGGCGGCGTCGGGATGCGTGAGGTAGATGCCTTCCGTCTGGACGAGCACCCAGTGCAAGCCGCTGATGCCGATGCCTGTGCTGGCCGCAAGTGCGCGAATGCGTGTGCGCTCGGCTGCGGAAATCTCAGTGACGGATTTTGCGATCGTGAAGGGCGCGATTTCCACGAAGTCGTAGCCCGCCTTTTTCGCAAACGCGAAAGTGTCCTCGAGCGACCAGTCCTTGAAGATTTCGTTGCAGATTCCGAATTTCATCCGCGCAAGATGCCGTGCGGGCGACGGACACGGGAAGCGAAAATGTGGGGGCCGACGCTTTCGTCGGCACGAAAGCGTGAAAACAGTGCGGCTGTCCAAAGTCGCGACGCGCGGGTGTCGCCAGTGCAGCCTGCGGCCCCGTCGGCACCGACAACGGTGCAGAAATGCCAATGAAGGATTCCACGCTCCGCGCTTCCCCGGGCGCGGGTGCCGGCGATCGTCGGCGTTACATTTACCGGATGCCGCGCGCGATGTATTCGCGTGAGAGCGTGACATAGCGCTCGGCCCAGACGCGGATGCCGGCCTGCTCGTCGAGCGTGAGGGTACGGATGACTTTCGCAGGCGTGCCGAGGATGAGTGAGCCGGGCGGGAAGACTTTGCCCCCGGTGACGACCGCACCCGCGCCGAGGATCGAGCGCGCGCCGATCTCCGCGCCATCGAGGATGATCGCGCCCATGCCCACGAGCACCTCGTCGCCGATTTTGCACGCGTGCAGGATGGCCTTGTGGCCGACGGTGACGAGTTCGCCGACTTCGGTGCCGAAGGCGTCCGAGAGATGCACGACTGCGCCGTCCTGGATGTTCGAGCGCGGGCCGATGACGATGCGATGAATGTCTGCGCGCAGGACGCACTGATACCACACGCTCGACTCCTCGCCGAGCGTCACGTCGCCGATGATCGTCGCGTTTGCCGCGGTGAAAGCCGTGGGGTGGACGCGTTGCGAAGTGCCGAGGTGATGCGTGATCCGCTGTTGGAAATCCATGCGCGGAAACTCTGCGCCGCCGTGTGAAAAATCAACGGCGGATGCAACGCGCTTTTCCGGCGATTCCGGCACATTTTCTGAGCGGCCTCCGGATTCGCCGCGAGATGGCGGAAGGCTTTTTGGAAACCCATTGACTCGCTGATTTCCGGGTGACACACAGCGGCCCGAATCCGGCCCGCAGATTAATTTCACAAAATCATCCACCCACCCAGAACTCATCATTCCCATGAACAAGGCAGAACTCGTTTGCAGCGTGCAGAAAAATCTCGGCAAAGACGTGAGCAAGGCCGCCTCGGAAAAGGCGGTGAACGCAGTCATCGAATCCATCGCTGCGACGCTGCGAAAGGGGAAGAATGTGCAGCTGATCGGCTTCGGCGCGTTCAAGGTTGTGCACCGCAAGCCGCGCATGGGCGTGAACCCGAAGACGGGCGAACCGCTGCAGATCAAGGCGTCAAAGTCGGTGAAATTTGCGGTCGGGAAAGAGCTGAAGTTGAAGCTCTGAGCGGGAGGGCTGGACGAGCAACCACTTTTGAAACGCAGAGGCGCGGAGGCAGAGAAACCACGGCGATGACACCCGTCGAATGTCGCGGTAAATTCCGCGCTATTCTTCTCTGCGCCTCCGCGTCTCCGCGTTTCAACAATGAATTTGCATCTAATGCTCGCGGCTAAGAACCGCCACGCCTCACAGTTCCCCTCTTTGCCATGAATTTTCCACTCTCCCGCGGCCTCGCCGCACTCACAGCATGGTGCCTCGCGACCACGGTCGCATTTTCCGCTGCGCCGCCGAAGAAGGAGGAGGTCGAGGATCCGAATGCGCCGGTGAGCTATTTCAAAAAGGTGCGGCCGGTTTTGCAGGCGAATTGCCAGGGTTGTCATCAGCCGGCGAAGGCGAAGGGCGGGTATGTGATGACGGATTTTGCGAAGCTGCTGCGTGGCGGAGATGACTCGGAGAAAAAGGGCGCGGCGATCGTGCCGGGGCAGCCGGACAAGTCGCATCTCGTGGAGCAAATCACGCCGGTGAAAGGCGAGGCGGAGATGCCGCCGAAGAAGGCGCCGCTGCACGAAATTGAGATTGCGCTGATCAAGCGCTGGATCGCCGAGGGCGCGAAAGACGACACGCCCGAGAATGCGAAGCAGCGGTTCGACGCGGAGCATCCGCCGGTCTATTCGCGTCCGCCGGTGATCACGTCGCTGGATTTTTCGCCGGATGGATCGCTGCTCGCGGTCGCTGGTTTTCACGAGGTCCTGCTTTGGAAAAGTGATGGCAGCGAATTGCTCGCGCGGCTCGTCGGCTTGTCGGAGCGAATCCAGTCGGTGCGATTTTCACCCGACGGAAAAAAGCTCGCGGCGGGCGGCGGGCGTCCCGCGCAGATGGGGGAGATTCAGATTTGGGATGTGGAGAAGCGGAAGCTGCTGCTCAGCGCGCCGCAGGGGTTCGACACCGTGTATGGCGCGAGCTGGTCGCCGGATGGGAAGCTCGTGGCGTTCGGCTGCGCGGACAAGACGGTGCGCGCGATTGATGCGGAGTCGGGCAAGCAGGTGCTCCAGCAGGCTTCGCACGACGACTGGGTGCTCGGCACGGTCTTCACCGGCGACGGCTCGAAGCTCGTGAGCGTGGGCCGCGACATGACGGCGAAGCTCACCGAGGTCGCCACGCAGCGGTTCATTGACAATCTCCGCAGCATCACGCCCGGCGCGCTGCGCGGCGGATTGCAGGCGGGCGCGCGGCACACGAAGCGCGATGAATTTCTCGTCGGCGGCGCGGACGGCGTGCCGCAGGCGTATCGTATCGAGCGCAAGGTGCAGCGCCGCATCGGCGACAACGCGCTGCTCATCCGCCGCTGGCCGGCGATGGAAGGTCGCATCTACTCGGTCGCATTCGCG
>JANXZI010000217.1 GCA_025355595.1 Spartobacteria bacterium | reverse complement strand
GCGCGCAGCACGGCTTCACCAAGCCCGGGCCCGCGTATCAGGAAAAGGCCGACCAGGATTCATGGGCCGCGATGAAGAAGCTCTTCACGGAGATTTTGAAATAGCACCGGCACACTGCCGATCAGCGCCAGTGCCAGCCGTCCGCCTTCGGCCGATCACTCCGCGAGGAGATCGCGGTGCTTCCGCAGGTAGCCGAGGCCGGAGTAGATCGTGAGCACGAGCGCGACTGTGGCGAGTGTCCAGCCGCCGTAGCGCCATGCGGGCCACCACCACTGCTTCACATGCAGTGACACCCAGCCCGCGCGTTCCCATTCCATCACTGCGAGCAGCAGCAGGAAAAATCCCGCCGTCACGATCTGCCAGAGCGCCTTGTGCTTTCCGAGCCGCTCCGCCTGCAGGATCACCCCGTGGCCCGCGGCCAGCAGCCGCAGCCCGGTGATCAGGAATTCGCGGCTGATGATCACGATGACCACCCATGCCGGCATCGCCTTCAGCGGGATGAGGCAGATGAATACCGCCGCGATCATCATCTTGTCCGCGAGCGGATCCATCAGCTTTCCGAAGTTCGTCACCACGCCGAGCTTCCGCGCAAAGTGGCCGTCGAGGTAATCCGTCACGCTCGCCGCGAGGAAAAGCAGCAGCCCCGCGGTGTACGAAAAGCTCCAGCCTTTCTCGCGGCCCGGCGCGTGGATCTCGTCCCACTCCAGCCCCGTCGCCATCGCCGCGACAAACGCCGCCGTCATCACGAAGCGCGAGACGGTGAGTTTGTTGGGCAGGTTCATTCGTTGGAAAATTGCGGACGCGACGTGCGCACTCTCACCGCAAGCCGCCCGCTCACAAAACAAAAAATGCGTGACGGATGTGTGTGGCACCTCCCATTCCCGGGTGGAGCACGTGACTCGCTTGTTTTCGGCGACCCGCCGAAAACACCGCACGGTGCTACGCCATGTGCTCCGCGCCCAATATTCGACCCACCCCGCACGATCGAAGCGCAAGCAGAAGACACCGCTCTTTGAGGTGTTTCCGGCCAGTGGCCAGAAACTGCACGCGAGTCGCGTGCTCCACCCGAGAGCTGCACCGCGCTTGTCGCCCCGTCCGCGCGCCGCGTAGCCTCGCCCCATGCCACCCGGCTGCCTCTCCCTGATCCTGCATGCGCACCTGCCCTTCGTGCGGCACCCGGAGCACGCGGAATTCTTCGAGGAGGACTGGCTCTTCGAGGCGATCACCGAGACGTATCTCCCGCTCCTCGACGCACTGCACGCGCTCGCGGCCGACGGCGTGATTTTCAAAATCGCGATGTCCGTCACGCCCACGCTCGGCCACATGCTCGGCGACGAACTGCTGCGCGCGCGCTACGATCATCATCTCGACCGCCTCATCGCCATCGCGGAAAACGAAGTGCGCCGCAACGAACTGCACGCCGACGAGCAGCGTGTCGCGCGATTTTACCTCCTGCGACTCCTGCGCGTGCGCGAATGGTGGGTGCATCGCTGGCAGCGCGACATCGTCGCCGCATTTCGCGCGCTCCAGGATCGCGGCCATCTCGAAATCATCGCCTGCGCCGCGACGCACGGCTACCTGCCGCTCATGCTCCGCGAGGAATCCGTCCGCGCGCAGATCGCGCTGGGGGTCGAGGCGCACCGCACGATGTTCGGCTGCGACCCGCGCGGAATGTGGCTCCCGGAATGCGCGTGGCGTCCCGGCGTGGATCGCATCCTCGCCGAATGCGGCATCCGCTGGTGCGTGCTCGACTCGCACGGGATCATGCTCGGCACGTCGCGCCCGCAGCGCGCGATCTTCGCGCCCGTCTTCACGCACGCCGGTGTCGCCGCATTCGGCCGCGACCGCGAATCCGCGCGGCAGGTGTGGAGCGCCGCCGACGGCTATCCCGGCGATCCGTGGTACCGCGATTTTTACCGCGACGCGGGATGGGACATGCCCGAGGACGAGTTCCGCAAATTTTTCCCCGACGGCGCGCGCCGCTTCACGGGATTGAAGATGCACCGCATCACCGGCGGCGAACCCAAGCAGTGCTACGATCGCGCGATGGCCCTGAGCCGCGTCCCGATCCATGCGCAGCATTTTCTCGACGCGCGCATCGCGCAGCTCCGCAGCGTGAGCGCACTCATGCCGGTGCCGCCCGTCGTCGTGAGCCCGTTCGATGCGGAGCTCTTCGGCCACTGGTGGTTCGAGGGCCCCGAATGGCTCGCCGCCGTCATCCGCGGCGCAGCGCGCCAGCCGTCCGCGATCCGCCTCGTCACTCCCGGCGATTTTCTTGCGGAGTGCGACACCCACCAGATCATCGACCCCGCGCCATCCTCGTGGGGCGATGGGGGCTTCAACGCCGTGTGGCTCGATCCGTCGAACGCCTGGATCTATCCCGCGCTGCACGACGCCGAGCAGAAGATGGCGTTCAGCGCGCGGCATTTTTCCGATGGCGCATCCATCACCGAGATCGAGGAGCGCTGCCTGCGTCAGCTTGCGCGCGAACTTCTCCTCGCGCAGTCGAGCGACTGGGCATTCCTCATCCGCTCCGGCACCGCGCGCGAATACGCCACGCGCCGCACGCGCGATCATTTCGATCGTTTCACCCGTCTGCATGCGCAACTCCATGGCGGCGGAATCGCGACTGAGTTCTTGGAAAATTGCGAACAACGCGACAACTTCATGCCCCGCCTGAACTGGCGCACTTATGCCTGACCGCCGACTCCCCATCTTCGCCGCACTCCTCGCGCTCACCCTCACCGCGTTCGCGCAGGAAAGTGCGCCGATCATTTTTCTCCCGCCGCCGATGGATGGCCCCGGCACGATCAGCATCGGCATTTTTGACCTCGCGGGAAAAATGATCCGCGTCCTGCACCGGGAGGCCGCGGTGGATGAATTCAAGCAGGGCGAGAACGGACTCATCACGCGCTGGGATGGCCTCGACACGGCGGGCCAGCCCGCTCCGAATGGAAAATACGGCGTGCGCGGCTGGATGGCCGGGAACCTCGGCGTCCAGGGCGTCGCATTTCACGGCAACGACTGGATCAAGGACGAGTCGCCGCGCTACACGCGCGTGCTCTCCGTGAAAGGCGTGGGCCGCGACGACGTGCAGGTGACGCTGCGCACTGCCGACGGCAAAGAAGCCACGCTCGGCTGGAAGCTCGCGCGCGCGGGCGCGCCGCCGCCGGAGAACAAAGTCACCGCGGCCATCGCGGACGGAACGCTGACCGTCACGCACGAGGGCGAGAGCGTGCCGGTGCTTTTTGCCGAGGGTGAAAAGCCGATCGCGTGCGCGACCGGCAGCCGCGGCCGCGTGTGGGCGATCGTCGAGACGCCCGGGGGACGCGAGGTCCGCGCATACTCCGAGGATGGCGGATTTCTCCGCCGCCTTCCGTACCAGAAGACCGAGCCGCAGCCCGTGCAGATCGCCGCGTCGCAGTGGACCGAGATGATTTTTCTCCTTGAGGAAAATGCCGCCGAGCAGCGCCTGCGTTCGCTCGCGCTCGGCACCTCTGACCAGCAGGCCGCCGCCAGCGCGGACGCGCCCGCGAAGTCCGCGTGGCGCGTCACGTATCTCAAGCGCATCATCAAGTCCGACACGTTCGAGGCGATCGCGCCATTCCTCGGCCGCGCGAAGCCGCCCCAGTCCGATCCCGTCGTGAAATGGAAGCCGCGCGCCAACCCCCTCCTCGGCGACGCGAAGCAGGAAGTCGCGCTGAAGATCGCCGTGACCGACGAGGGCGTCGTGCTCCAGACCGCCGACGATCTCCCGCTCGCGCGACTCACCTCCGCGCACGATCTGAAATGGGCCGCGCTCGTGAAGGAAGGCCCGGCGCTCCTGCTTTTCCAAGGCGATGGGGTCGTCGCCGAGGAATTCAAAATCGCGGGCGCCGAAAACCTGATGTCCTTCGACGCCGGCGAAATCGAACTCAAGCCCCCCGGCACCAAGCCAAAAAAGCCCGACCCGAAAAAGCCCGACCTCGCCCCGAAGCGCAAGAAGCCGCTGCGGTCGGGTGACGATCTGTAATCAGGCGCGCCACAGCTTCGTCATTCCGCATTCGTCATTCGTCATTGCCCATGTTCCCCCGCCGCTTCGTCACCGCCGCCGAAAAGATGGACATCACCTCGCCGTGGACGGTTGAGGAATGGCTCTGCCGCGGCGACATCGTGGACAACAAGCAGCTCATGCTCGTGCGAGCGAACATGGAGCCGGGCCGCTGCCATCCCTTCCACACGCACCCGACGCGCGAGGAAATTATCTACATCATCTCGGGCCGCGCCGAGCAGTGGGTCGGTCGCGAGCATCGCATCCTCGGCCCCGGTGAGATGGCGTTCATCCCGATGGGCGAGCCGCACGGCACGTTCAATCCTTTCCGCGAGCGCCTCGTCTTCCTCGCCATCCTCTCGCCGTCCGACGCCGCCGAACCCGGCATCGTGGACATCTCCACCGAGGAGCCGTGGGCTTCGATCCGCGCAGGCTTTCCACCATGCACATGATGAGCTTGGCGAGATCTGGTCACAGCCCGGAGGGCTGACGGAAATTAGCCGGTGGTCAAGCGAAGCCGCGTTTTACGCAACGAAGCGAATACCGCCGGTTCAACGAATCAAAACGGATGCGCCCCGGATGGGGCGCCGGAAGATGTCCGCATCGAAAACACGCGCTCAAGATTTCCGAAGCCCCATCCGGCGCGGATCTCATTTTTACTGATCCCGAGGTGTCGCTACTTCGGCGTCACGACTTCGTCCCACGATTTCACACCGATCACCGGCAGCGCGAAGCGGAACGCTTCCTCCTGCGCCGGCGTGCCGGCGGCCTTGAAGCAGTCGTAGATCGGTCGCTTCGTGTCGGGCGTCGCAATGCTGTCCGGCTTGCGCCGCCACAGCCCGAGATTCAGCCCGCCCTCGTATTGATGATCCACATGGCGGTGCAGGATGAACGCATCAATGCCTGCGAGCCGTGAAATTTTTTCCCACGCGTAGCAGAAGCCCGCCGCCTGCTCGCGGTCGCCTTCCTCCGTGCCATTCGAGTGAAATCCCTGCTCGCTCAAAATGATGCTGCGCCGTTTTCCGCCGAACAGCAGCGACGGTTGCGCGAAGAACGCATCGAGCTGTTCGAGATTCTTGAAGGTGATCCGTTTCGCATCCGGGGACTGCGGCGCGGTCTTGTCGAGCCACGTCCGCGGGTTGCCGAGATTTTCGGGATACGGGTGATGCGCGAGGTGCCAGTCGAAGTCGCCGCCCGCGCGCGCGCACCGCGCGAGTTCCTCGATGAAGAAGCGCCCCGGCACCGAGAGCCAGTGATCCTTGTCCGGATCGATCGTCCAGAAATGTGTGAGCGACAGGTAGGCCCGCGCGCTCGTGCTCGCTCGACGAAGCGCCGTGTTGGCAAGGCGCAGTTCGCGCTCGTATTCCGCGACCGCGGCATTGCGCGGCATCCGGCCAAGACCATGCCACTGCCAGTGGACGTTCACCTCGTTGCCCACGATGAAACCCACCACGCGTCCGTGCCCGTCATCCGCGCGGCAAAACCAGTCGGCGAGAAATTCAAACGCCGCGCGCCACCGCCGCGCGCCCTCGGGGGTCGAGAGATTTGGCGCGCCGATTCCGTTACCGACTTTCGCATTGCGCGCTGGATGCAGCAGCAGCGCATTGCGCGCATCGTCGCGCGACTGGATGCCGAGCACGATGAGATACACGTTCACGCCCGCGTCGCTCAGCCGCTTCACGCCGAGCGAATCGAGATAACCGCGGCGGAACGAAAACGTCTCGCCATCCACCTTCCACGTCGGGCTGCCCGGTTTTTGCTCCCAGTCGAAAAGCGCCTCCACGCTCACATTCAGCGTCGCATGGCGGATGCCGAGCGCGAGCGCGTCGTCCGCCATCTGCACCTGGATTCCCTTCTTGCTGTCGCGCTTTGGAAACTCGCGCGTGTCCTTCGCGATGCCGTTAAATTTTTCGACGTATCGCACCGCACCCGCCGGCACGCGCCCCCGCACCGCGTGCGGCACGAACGCGACGAATCCGCTCGCGAGCCGGTCATGCGCGCCGTCGAGCCGCGGCAGCGCGATCACTTCCGCCATCTCACTGATTTCGCCTTTCCAAATCACGCGCGCATCCGCCGCATCCGCGAACGTCTGGTGCGGCTCGATTTCCGCAATCTCCACCGGCCCCGAAACGCTGCGCAGCACGAGCGCGAGCCGCTCAATTCCCGCACGCACCGCCGCCACGCCGCGCTCGCCTGCGATCTCGACGCCCGCGCGTGCGAGCACGCACTCGCCCGCCTTCGCCGGAAAATCCAGCCGCAGCCGCCAGCCCGCGCCCATCGGCGGCAGCGGCACGCACACATCGTTCCATCCCTCGCGCACTGCGAAGTGCGCCGAGTGAGCCTCGCTGTCCGTGTCCTTGGAAAAAAACACCTGCCCCCATCCTGCCTCCGGGCTGCGCAGCGTCGCTGTGAAACTGAGCTGCCCCGCCGACGAGAAATCACCGCGAGGCGAGTGCATGAACGCATCGCCGCCCGAGATTTTCACCACGAGCCCGTCGTGCGAAGGCGTGAGCGCCGCAATGTCGTGCGTCGTCGCCCAGCCCTGCGCACCGGCGCTGCCGGTGAAATCAAACGATGGCAGTGCTGCGCGCGACGCGCCTCCGAGCGCGAGCAGTGCTGTCACGAGCAGTGCGATGAATGTGCGCCGGTCTGTCTTGGCGTGCGGTGGAAAAGTTTGGAGCATCACCGCGCTGTTTCGCACCTGCGCAGCGGCGCGTCAAAGCAACGCCCGCCGCGCAAACTTTCCCTCGACACCCTCCGGCACGCGCAGCAACTTTCCGCCGCTTCATGTGCAGCCGTAGCTCAACTGGATAGAGCGTCGGTCTCCGAAGCCGAAGGTTGTGGGTTCGACCCCCGCCGGCTGCACCACTGATCTTTGGAATGATTTTCCGTCGATCAGCTTCGCACGAAGCTGCTGAACAAAGACGATGTTCCCTCCTGACATTCGTCCTGCATTGCGCACGGGTTTCGAATTCCCCGAGTTGCTCGGGTCTAGCCCAAGTCGGCCAGCAGGGCAGCCAACTCCGGGTCAATTTCCGCGGCTTCGGCCTCGGCTTGTTTCTCCTCCGTCTTGTCGGCCAGGTCGCCGAGCAGGGCGTCCAGTTCGGAAGTTTCCGCCGGAGGTTCCTCCACCGGCTTCTCCTCCGTGTTGCCGGCCACGTCGCCCAGCAAGGCATCGAGTTCGGAAGTTTCGGCACGAGGTTCTTCACCCTGCTTCTCGTCCGTTTTGTCGGCCAGATCACCCAGGATGGCGTCGAGTTCGGAAGTTTCCGCAGGCGGTTCCTCTTTCGGTTCCGGAGTTTTCGGCTTTGCGCGGGAGGGCGGCGCTGTTGGCACAATCGCGATCGGAGCCCAGGGTCCGCCGAGTTCGTGCCCGGCGAGTGAGCCGAAACCGCCGAGGCGCACTTCGGGAGCGCCTTTCATGCAGATCAGCGGGATCAGCGACTGCGTGGTGAGCAGCGAGGCCACGCGGCCCGTCATCAGTCGCTCGGTGCATGGCAGCGCAATCTGGTCGCCGTCCTTGTCCGTGAAATAATAGAACGGCATCTCGGCAACTCCGAGAACCGTGCCCAATTTCATCTTCGCGCCGTGCGTGGAAAAAGTCTGGCCAAGCAGAAGTCCGGCGATGACTGCGGGATTTCCCCAGAGCATTCCGCGGAGTCCGGTCTTCGGCTTGAATTCCTCAAAATCGAAACAATCCACCGGCTCGGTTTTTTCGCCATACGGAAGACGAAGCAAAAAGCGCGGGGCAACCAGGCCGAGATATCCCGCCTCCTGCAATTCGCCCAGCGCCGCCCACGAATCCTTGATGAGCGGATGGATGTCCTTTGGATCCTGGTCGAGGCAATCCGCACCGATCGCGGCGAGGAATGGCGCTGGTGCGAGCGAGACGAGTTTTGCGATCCGCCCGAGCAATTCCGCGTGCGGGGGAGTACGTTCGAAAGTGTAGAGACCAACGATGGCTGAGAACGCGCCCTGATGCGCATCGTTCGCGGGCTGCTCGATGAGAAGCTGATACAGGCCGGATTTTTCCAGTTCGTCCGTCTTGCTGATGTCCGACGCGAGTTCCTCCGCCGAAATATCGTAGAGTACGATCTGCAGCGATTCGTCGGTCTCGAGGCGGCGGATGATGAAATCCACCGAGCGCCAGAGCGCCTCCAGGGCCTGAAAGTCCGGATGGTGCAGGATGGATCGCATGGTGCCGCCGAGCGCTTCATCCACCGAGGCGAGCATCGCATCTTGCCGCGGATCCTTCGCGGCGACGACATAGGGTGCGACCATCTGCTTGAGGAGATCCTTGATCGGTGTCTCCGCTTCCGCCTCGTTGCTTGCGCGCCCGATGAGCCGGCTGAAGTCAGAGAGCTTCGCATCCACCGCGATCACCGAACCGCGAGCCGCGCCAGCTCCGGCGGGAACTGGCGGCACGGGGATCTTTCCAGCCCACGACTGGAGTTCGGCGGCGGCCTTGGCAAAGGTCGAGGTGGTCTTCAGGCGCTGTCGCAGCCCGGACAGTTCGCTGAAAATATCGAGATTTGAGTAAAGCTGCTCGGGATGGAAGTCGTCCATTGATCCGATGTTTAGTTCCACCGTGCCACCGTCCGGCCCGATGGGGAGGGCGAGCTTGATTTTCAGGCGGGCGATGGTGGCGTCGAGATTGTCGCAATCCACGCGCAGCGGTTTTCGTTTGGCAAGTTCGCTGCCCGTCTCGAGCCTGCCGAGATTCGCACCGCCGGAGAAATCGCCGAGCAGCGCAATCCGGAATTTTTGCGCGCCGGAGCCCGCCGGGCGTGCAGCCGCGTTTTTTACAACTCCGAAATTAAACTGATAGTCCATGACGAGGGTGGGGAGGTGTGTTCGGTGGTTATCTCAATGACAGGCACGGGCGGCCAATTCATGGTCGGTGGGATCTTTCCAATATCGCTAATTGAATCGGAGAAAATATCGCTGCTGGGATGAGGTCACAGCTCGATGTTTTTCGGGCCGGAACTGCCATCGTATTCGTCCATGCGCATCTTGAGCGTCTTGCATGCGTCAATCAGGATGACTTCGGCATTTTGCGCCTCCGGTTTCGTCTTCAGCTTGCGCTCCCAGTCCCGGTTGAGAACCTCGGCGAGGAAGACGGGCTCGTACGGATATTTTTGTCCGAAGGTGCTCGGCAGATTGGCAAGCTCGGTGCCGGCGAGGGACATGTTGCGCATGACTTCCACCTCGGCATCGGAGGCGTTAAGTCGCGCCTTGATCTTGCAATCGCCCCCAAACATGGATTTCACGTCTTCGATGCTGATGGTCAGGTTCATGTAGTTCGCGGGTTGTGGTGATTGGTTGTGAGTGGCAGGCGATCGGAATTCCTGAGTATGCACCGAGAGTGCTCCCGCTGCGGGGACTGATGTCGCAATCCGGGACGGAAGTGACGATGCGTTTCGGTAGCACGGAGCACGGATGCGGATCAATTCATTTGTGATTTGGGATTTGTCCGTTTGAAGCGCGGTGCGAATCGGGTGAGTGTTGCTGACTTCCTCCCCGCCCGATTCCTTGCATCCCGCGAACGACTTGAACAAGGTGTTTGTCCGCGACCGATGCCATATCACCGAAACTCCATCCCGAAGCATGCGGACTCGCCATTTGCCGGGCAGGGTCCGCAGCCGATAAAGGGCGATGCAGAATCAGACCGGACACCCTGCCTAATGCGCGTGCGTCCCGGTGCAACATCGTCAAAGGGCCGGGGAGTTTTTGCGACGGCGGTGATCGCGCGCGGGGAACTCATAGAGGTCGCGCCCGCGTTGGTGATTCCCGCCGAGGAATGGCATCACGTAGAGCCGACAGTGCTCGCACTTTACATCTTCAACTTCGGGCCCGTGGGGGAGCACGCGGCCATCGCGCTGGGTTACGGGTCGCTGTACAATCATTCCTTTTCCCCGAATGCGGAATACCTGAAGAGCTGGGAGGAGAAAGTGATTCGCTTTGTGGCGTTGCGCGACATCGCTCCGGGCGAAGAAGTCACCGTGAACTACAATGGTTCGCCCGGTGATCGAAGTCCGATCTGGTTCGATGTCGCCGAGGAATGAGGCCCTCCCGTCCGCACGTCCGACGGTTCCGCATCCCCGTTATTCGCGAGTCGGAAACCAGAGCGGTTTCCGGCTGCCCGGATTGCCGTTATAGTTGATCGTCACTTCCTCACCGTCCCGAATGTCTCGCAATGCGATGAACGAAATCGTCAGGCGCTCGGGATGGAGTTCGAAGCGCGCGTTCGGTTCGTAGGAATGATTGCAGAGCGAGCCAAGCCCGAGCAGCAGCGCCGCCTCCGATTCGTCGTCGCTCCAGAGAAAGTAGTAATCGCCCAGTACCGTGGCATCGAGCTGAGTGATTTGATGAGCTGGAACCACGACGACCGGACCATCTTCGATCGTTTCCCCCGCGCCGATTGCGCGTGCCGCGAAAACACCGCGACCTTTTCCCTGGGATTCGCCGACTCGGATCACGCGAGTTTTTTGCAGAAGACCACGCAGTCGTCACCCGGTTGGTAAAAATCGCGGATGCGTCCGACTGGACGGTAGCCTGCACTTTCATAAAAGCGGCGCGTCCGCTCATAGTCGGGGCGGCCGCTCGTTTCGAGCACGAGACGTTCGCCGCCGCGCGAACGCACAAATGCCTCCGCATGGGCCTGGAGCTTTCCGCCGGTGCCGCTCCGCTGAAAAGCAGGATCAACGCAAAGCCAATACTCATGCCATGTGCCGCGAGTCAGCGGCGTCTTCCCGACGCACACATAGCCGCTCACCGCTCCGTCGAGTTCCGCCGCGAAGAGCGGGTAGTCGCCATCGAGTCCGCCGGCCAGCCCGACGTCGAGCACTTCCAACGCCACGCGGACTTCCTCGTCGTTAAACGCGCCGCATGTCTGCAGCATCGTGTGAATCGCCTCGCGGTCACCGCTCGCGAGCGGGCGGATGATTACCTCGCCCATTCGATTTGCAGTTGCACGAAACGCTGCCAGCTCCAGCCCACTTCGGCGACAGCCCGGTGCATTCCGACTTCAGGCGAAAGTTCTGGGTTTGCGTTCACGTCAATCACCCGCGGCGTGCCTTCGGAATCGAGACGCACATCCACCCGCAGGTAGCCGCGCGCGCCGACCGCCTGCCACGCGCCGCGTGCCGCGTCGAGCAGCGCATCACGCAAGCCCGCCGCGATCGACGTCGTGTAAGAGATGGGGGAGTTCGCGAAATCCGCGCTCTCGACTTCCCACTTGGCCGCATAGGTGTTGATCCGCAGGCCTCCCTTGAAAAGCATTTCGCCGATCGAGAAAAAATCCGGCCCGGACTTCCCCCACAGCGAAACCACAAACTCCCGACCGGGCAGAAACTCCTGAACGAGGACGGGGCCGTCCCATTTTGCCCGCGCCACTTCGACCGCGCCGGGATCCTCGCAAACCGATCCGTCATGCAACCCTGCCGAGCCATGTTCGAGCGCAGGTTTCACGATGCACGGGAAGCAGTCGCTGCGCGGGACTGCGACGCCGTTTGCCGCGAGCACGACGGTCGCGAGATCCTTGCGCCGGCAAAGCGCGAGCGTCTCGCTCCCGCATCCGGTGAAGGCTATCCCGAGCCATTCCAGCAGCGCCGCTGCGTGTGCTTCGCGGTCCGCCCGGCCCAGTGGCGCTTCGCAGAGATTGAAGACGACGTCGGGTTGGTGCTTCGCGAGTACTTCAAAAACTTCGCTCGGCGAACCGCGCACACTCGCGACGGCCGCCTCCGGCAAGACCTCGATGATTCCGGCCGCCGCCGCCGACAGATCGAACTCCCACACATGGCGCCCGTCTCCCGGTGCTTCCGGCGGCAGCGAATGCAGCACGAGCACCTTCATGCGTGACCGTTCGGCAAGGCCACATTGTAGCGCCGCGCCGCGTCCACGAGCACGCCCTGCACGAGGATTTCGTACGGCAGCTTCGATTGCGAAAGGAGCACGATGTCGCCGCTCTCCGGGTTCAGTCCCGGCAGAGGGTTGCATTCGAGAAAGTGCGGCACGCCTGCCGCGTCGAGGCGGAAATCCAGTCGCGCAAGATCGCGGCAACCCAGCAACCCGTATGCGGTGAGTGCGTAGTTCTTCAATTGCGCGATCGTGGATGGACTGAGCCGGGGCGGCACATGGTAACGCACGCATCTCCGCCAGTCGCGTTTCACCTCCAGCGAATAAGTCCAGTCAGCTTCCGGAATGGTTGGAGCTATCTCCATCATTCCGAGGACTCGCACAGCATCCCCATTTCCAGCCACGCCGACGGTCACCTCCGTGCCTTCGAGAAACTCCTCCACCAACACCGGACAGTGATAGCACTCCCGCAGCCATCGCGCGCGATCCACCGCCGCCTGCACGGTCTTCGCGACCGGATTATTGCGAATGCCTTTGCTCGAGCCTTCATCGTTCGGCTTCACCATCACAGGATAGGCCAGCGCCTCCAGCCTGGCCTCGTCCCGCTGATGATCAATCAGCACCGCCCGCGCGACCGGCACCTCGGGCGAGACCATGCGCCGGGCAGCCGCTTTGTCGAGCGTCACCGCCAGCGTCAGCAGGTCCGATCCGGTGAACGGAATGCCGAGCAATTCGCACACGGCCGCCGGAATCGCCTCCCGGCACCTCCGCCCGCAGCCCTCGGCGATGTTAAACGCAAAGCCGTAACCACCCGCCGCCAACCGGCGCGGCAAGTCGCGATTAGCTTCCACCTGTTCGACCTCGACACGCAGCCCGCGCAAAGCCTCCGCCACGGCACGAATGGTCTCCGGGGTATCATATTCCTCGAAGCTGTCGTCAGGAAGATCCGAATGTCCGGGCGGGCGCGAATTGTGCAGCAGAGCCACTTTCATGACCGGCAAGCCGAAAAATCCTGACGAATGATGACGCGCATTGCTGGCGATGCTTCACGCACTGCAGCTATGCGTCAAGAATATGTCCGGCGATCTTCAAACGATTCCGTACGCGGACTTCCTCCTCAGTTCTTCCTGAGCCATTTCGCACGGAGACTTGCAGCTTCCTTTCGCGCCCCGAAAGCGATTGCCTCCTCTCGAAAACAAAGTGGTCGCCGGCCGTGCGGCAGGTGCCGATCTGCCTGAACTTTTTTCCAGCCATTGATCAGGCAGGCGGAGCGGAACAAGAATACTCCCGCCAATGGTGAACCAGCTGCCAACTTGCTGTCTTCACGCAGAAGAACGCTGTCGTGAAAGTGCTTGAAACAGCGAGGCGAACGTGGACATTCGGCCCAATGACGGTGAATGTATGAATCTCTGTGCGCAATCAGTTGTTCCGCGAAGTTCCCGAGACTCAGCGACATGCCTGCCGTCGCTTTTCCACAATCGCCGCTTTTTCCCGTTGCATCCCTCGCAAACTCACCTCCCGACACCGCTCCGCTTCCGGGATATTTCCGATGGGAAGCCAGGAAATTCAGATTCCAGCAACCAAAACGAGTAAACATTTATGGATGATATTCAAACGGAGGTTGGCTCCACAGACGCGAAGAGGGCTTGGCTCAAACAACTGGGTGCCCTGACTGGCGTGCCCATAGACGATGACGGCGCCGACGCAGACAACGAGGAGATTGTTCCGACCTCGAGACGATCGCGCAAATCCCGGGATGAGAATGGGCAAACCACGAAGGCCATAGTCGGCGATACGGTTGGCGCCCTTCCGGTGGTTCCAATTATTGTCGGCGGCATCAAGACCCTGTTCAACGAACTTACGGCCACGGTTTCTATCACTAACAACACAAAGTTCACCCTTACGCTCGACACGTCGAGCCTGAAGTTTCCTCATGGCAAGTTGAAGACGGGCCGCCCCAAGGGCGTGCTGAAGCCCGACGGCGATTCGACGAGCTTCGTGGCTCACAGCACCACGCTATCCATTCCGGTTTTGGGCGGATTATCGGCGACGCCAGCCGAAGGCACCATCCGCTATTTTGTGGGAGAGCAGAGCACGGTTTGGTCGTGCCATTTTAACAATCCGAGATTCATAACCGACCCGTTGGGCACAAACAGTGCCGACGCTACGGTGAAGGGGCCCAATGCGGCTGGCCTTCAGCAGCCGCCCGCTGCAGATGCAACGAGTGGGTCGGATGGTAACTTCACGTTCACCTTGGATGGCAAGGGTGGTCAGCAACCGAGTCCGCCCAATGGCGGAGGCGGGGTGCCGGCGAGCTGCCGCGTCACGGTGTCCAATCAGAGCAAAGAGACAATTTTCCTGCGCAAGCAGGACAACCGCAGCGGCGACTTTGTGACTAATCCGCCCAACAGCCTCGCACCGGGTGCCACCGCTCCTCCGTTCATCTATGCCGAAACACCGAACAGCAAGGATCGTGGCTGTCGGGGAGTTCTGCTTTGGGACATCGGCGACCCAAAAGTCGGAACATGGGAATTGATGTGGGATAACGTGATCGGATCGAAAAATCTGACCGCGTCTTTCCTGAACCCCGACAACGGATCATTTCATTCGCTGGATCAGATTGATCAGGGAGATGAGAACGTGCCGGTCACTTTCACCCTGTCCGGCGGCGGCGGGGCGAAGCCGAACGCCAAACCGACCAGTTGCGCCATCTTGGTGAAGAACTCAACAAGCTCGGTTTTGATTTTGCGTGGAACGCAGGCCGAGAGCGGCTTGTTCCAGACTAAGCCCCCGGCAACGATCGCCGCCGGTGACTCGGCGCTGGTCACGTTTACCGGCCCGACGGAAGACCTCGGCAAAGGTGCCAAAGGATCAATGTCATGGGATGTCGGTGATCCGAAGGCCGCGGCATGGACGACAAGCTGGGATAACCCGCCCGGAGACAAGAACTCAGTGGAAGGCAAACTCGACCCGGCCACCGCGGGCTTCCAGTCTGCCGCGACCACGGCCGATGGCGACGATGACGTGGCTATGAGCTTTGCCATCTCAGGAGGCGCTCCGCCCGCCGTAGATGACGAGTTTGCACCGCCGCCAAAATCCAAGCAGCCGACTCTGCGAGTAGGCGACCAAAGCCCGGATGGCTGGGTCGAATATGCCCAGCGGCTAATGAATAAGAACAAGCTCGGCGTCACTGTGAATGGCGTTTTCGACAGCGCCATGAAAGCGAAAGTCGAGAAGTTCCAGACGGCGAACAAGTGCCTGCCCGACGGAGTGATCGGAAATGAGACATGGTCCGTGCTGCGAGAGGGACCGCACGAAGCCGTGGGCACGGACAAGCGTCAGCCGCACACATTTGAGCAGAAGGATGCCCAGGCACGCTTCGTGACCGAGCAACCCGATTCGACGGGGTATAACGCCTCTGACGATAGTTACTTCATCCGAGTCGTCTCGACGGGTGAGCAGCCCATTGATAAGTTTCACGCGACTCTCAAGGTTACCCAGCCCGACCAGACGTCGCATACGCACAAGATCGTAATTGGCCAGGCGAAGTCTCCCTCTCCGGACGGGCAGGGCAATTTTCACAATGTCGAAGTCCAGAATTTCAAGCGCGTTTTTGGACTGAAACCGGGCGTCGAACCGCTCACCTGCACGCTAGATGCATACCTTGATGATAAGATCGGTGGGGATCGGTGGACAGGGCCTGTGACCTCAGTATGATATGTGCAACCCTGCGCCGACGAAGTCACAATCCGACGCCGTTACCATCCATGTCCAAACGCGTGATGGTGGATGTCCTGACATCGGTCGGGATCAGGAAAGCAAATTTGATTTTGCCAGTCCATGCTTGGAAAGAGGTCGAGCCATGGAGCTGAGTTTCGGGGCCGGCTCGTAAGGGCGGCACGGTAATTGAAGCGCGCGGGAATTACCTGCAAGAGACTGCCGTTTCCACCAAGTAAGCCTGATAGGACGATGCAAAGCAGATGCCGCGCTGGCAAAAGGCACGTCCCGCCGTTTATTTTGGAATCCCCAACGCGTTGCGAGCGAAAGGAAATTGCTGCCCTGATTTGCTACTTGTAATCCTTAACTGCGCTTGCGGCGAGGCTGCTGATTGAATCGGCCGTCGTAGCCGCATTTTCGTACTTTTCCTTGGCATCGTCCTTCTTGTCCTTCGCCTGCTTTCGGAGATCGGCCGAGGCCTTTCCAGCGGCCCCCTGAACCCCTTCAAGAGCGGTAATAATTGGCTTGAGAAGCGTAATTCCCTTCTGCAATTCGGTGACGGCCGACTGCAGATCCTTGATACATCCTTCGATCTCCCCAATGGTTGGTTTGGGCACTTTCGGGATCAGATCGTTTGGAATTTTGATGGCCTTGCCGGCAACTCCCTCGTAGGTTTTTAACGCCTTGTCCAGATCCTGGCCCTTGTAATCGTCAGGTTTTGCTTTTGCCCAATAAGCCGCTGTGAGACCGTTGACAGTTGATGCACCCATAAATAATTGTTGTTGAGGATTTGCAGTTGCTGGTCGGGAGGGTTAATCGCTCCTCGATTCTGAACGATTGTTTAGCGCCGGGGAGCCGAACTGCAAGCAGTAAGTTTATGAAATGAAATGGCGCGTCGCGCTTGGTTTTGATTCGGTTACGACTCGCTGGCATCGTCCTCATCGTCTTCCGGGGAGTCGTCGCCAGCGATGAGCTTCAGCTTCTTGCCCAGGAAATTTCGAACGGACGCCTGCAGCTTTCGCGCGAGTCCTGTCAACGACTTCTCCGTGTCAAAAATATAGCTGTCGCCATCCGCGCGACAGGTGCCGATCTGCAGGAACTTTTTGCTTCCGCCGGTGATCTCCGTGAGTTGCGCCCGGTGTTTCGCCGTGATTCGCTTGGCAATCATGAGGCCGCAAAACGGTCTCGCATCGCACACGATGAACTCCATGGTTTTCCCGCCCATGCTTTTCAATTTCTTGAATGCGGTGTGCAGGCCCTCCGCGTAGTCCTCGCAGACTTCCTCCTCTTCCTCCTCTGCGTCTTCGGCTTCGTCCTTCTTGCGCTGCCGTTCTTCGGTCTGCGCCTTTTTATGATTCGCCGCCTCGGTCTTGGCGGCCGCGGCCTTTTCCTTGTCCACATCGCGCTGCTCGGCGTCCGCCGCGTCCTCGACGTCGTCGAGATAGTCGGTGATGTCCTCATTTGTCGCCACTCCCTTTGCCTTCTTTAGCTGGCCTGCGAGTTTGGCGATCAATGCAATGCCCTTGAGACATTCATCATGGTTGGCGTCATCGAGATCCTCGTACGCGGCGAGCGCCTTTTGCAGGCCATTGTCCCGCATTTTGTTTTTGGTCAGGATGGCCTTCCAGCTGGCTTCGGTGAGGATGTTTTTCGGTGTCATGGCGGGCTACTATTCTATTTGCCGGAGACAACAATGGGAGTCTTGCTGGCGTCAGGCCGTTGGTCGGAAAGTGATGGTGATTGAAATGAGCGCGGTGATATTAGGCAGCCGTGCGTGCTTTCAGTCTTGAGGAGGGAATGGTTGATAATGAACGCGGATGCTGGCCGCGCCCTCGCTGCCGGTGCGGTTGATGCGCACATTGACAGTCGCCTCCACAGTTTCATCCGCACCCTGATGGAACATCGGAGGAATCGCCGTGCGCAGGCGAACGGTGAGAAAACGGACCACCGGAGGCGGGGCCAGCCCGAACCGATCAGGTTTGTAATTGTCCGCCACACTGAGCACCCGGACTGTCCCAGCGGGCGTGCCGCCGATATCCACTTCGACATTTCCGTCCTGAATTGCGGAAGAGGTCGCGGCGACATCGTCGGGCGTTGCGTCGGATGGGATTGGCACCTGGCCTTCGACGTTCAAATCCGACCCCGGCTCCGGATTCGCGGCGACGGCACCGCCGGGGCGAAGGGTCAGCCTGGGAGTGAACACCCGGCCCCGTCCGGGCCGGCTAGGATGAGCCGCGCCGGAGGAAACCTGTTCGTGGAACGTGATGCTGACTCGAAATGAATCCGGGCCTGTGATTGGCCCCGTGACTTGGATATTCAACTCCGCGCCGCGAAGAACCGGTGCCCGCCCGGCGAGAAAATCCAGCGGGATTGCGGGGATGCTCGGGATGCTAGCCCCGGTTCCGACAAGATAGGCAATGCCAGCGGCACCTATGACCGTCCCGGCCGCGATCACGCCGCCGGGAGACGCGCGCCACGCGCGCGAGAGATCTTGCAATGCCTGATCGCGGAGTGGGCCGAGGTGTTGCGACGCGTAGTGGGTCAGCAAGTCCTTTGCGGCATCGGCAACGCGGTCGCCCGCCGGTTGGGCCGCCTCCTGTTGCTGTCGGTCCTGCTGCTCGCGTTGCGTGTTTGCCGGGTCGTTGTCAGTTGGACCGCGGTCATCGCCGGATTCCGGCTTCGCTCCCTCTGCGAAGGAGAGGGGGGAAATCCCGAGCACCTGAAGCCAGGAATCGTGTTCTGGGTCGGCCATGGAAAGTTGTGCTGATTGAAGGGCACCCGGCAACTTTCAATGGCTGGTGTGTCCCCGTTGCAGGGCGGTCTTACCGTCCCTTTTTCGCAGCGGGAGATGCGCCAGCCTTTGCGGCTGGCGGCACATGAAGCCTGAAGGTCTCGAGCACAATGTCGAATGCCCGCCGGTTCACTGCATATTCGTAGAATCCCTCGCACGGCGCGCAAGTCAGCAGACCCACGAGGATGTGATGAGTGGGAGCGTCCACGGAGAGCACGATCAGATTTTGCAAGCGCACCTGCGGGGCGGCGGGAATCAATGCCTTGCAGATTTTCACCGAGCCATTGGTCAACGGCTCGGGCGTTTGGATGCTTTCATTGGAGACCAATTCGGTAATCTGCACACCGATCTTCAGGAACTCCGCGGTCAGCAACGCAGGAAGGTCTATCCTTTGCTTTCCTTTCGTCAGCGTGCGCCGGACCGCCATTGCCTTGAGATTTCCCACCGGTTCCGCAGCGCCGTTCAAGTTGTAAAGGTCCACCATGTCCAGGCCTTCCGGTGCCTGCGGGTGCCGTTCAAACCACGAGAATGGTGCATTGAAGGAAACGGCATTGTCCAAGGTATGCGTCTGCCAGACCTCGACGTGCGGGTTATCAGTGATAAGTGTGGGCTTAAAGGTGCAGGAGGCGAGTCCGAACCCATCGGCATACTTTGGAAACAAATCATCGGGAGCCACCCCTTCGCAAAGGAAGAGCCGATAACCTGCAAGGCGTGCCGAAAAGCGAATCTTCAACAACACCGGCCCGTCGCGTCTCGTAACAAGCGCGTCGGCAAGATAGGCGGATCGGATCTCGAGGGAGATAATCTCACATCCGGTGCGGGTGAGAAAATCCTTTAACCAGTCCCCGGCGGAGATTTCCCTGATTAGTCCCTGACACCAGACCTGGAACATCGGGTTGCCCCCGTCGTCCTTCGGTCCGAGAAATGTGGAGAGGAGTTTCGGGCGCTCCACATGCAGTCGGGCGTCCGTCGCCTTCAGTTTCAGTTGGAGCCAGTCATTGGGCAATACGACACTGTAGCCTAGCGTCGGCTGGCCGTAGGGTTTGTCCTCAAGTTTGACGAAGTCCTTCTTGAGGACAGACGGCGGGATGCTTTGTCCGAGAGGCAGCAGTTCTGTGGTAGTCATAGTCTTAGTTGAAGAGACTGTTCCATGCGCCGCTTGCCGCGGACGCGATATCCGAACCCACGTTTGATACCGTGGACGCGGCACTGGAAGCC
This sequence comes from Spartobacteria bacterium, assembly GCA_025355595.1. Lineage (GTDB taxonomy): Bacteria > Verrucomicrobiota > Verrucomicrobiia > Chthoniobacterales > Chthoniobacteraceae > SXWH01. Next base: position 6,130 of record JANXZI010000217.1, on the reverse strand, counting down.
GCGCTGGAAACTCCGGACGCTACGTCGGAAACGACACTGGACGCAGTTGATGCAACGCTGGACGCGGCGTTCGATACGCCGGTTGCGACGGTTGACGCGACGTTGGAAGCAGTGTCTGCAACCTGGGATGCAACTTTCCCAGCGCCACTGGCGACATTGGAGGCGACCTTGCCTGCAGTGTCCACCGCCGCCGATGCGACCTTCCCAACCCCGGTGGCAACATCACCAGCCACCTTGGTGGCACCGTCTGCAATGGCGGAACCCGCTTTGGAAACTCTGTTAGCAGCCTCTGTTGCCGCATTCACAATCGCGTCCTTGTTGTCATACGCGTATTTGAGAGGTCCAAGCCGCATCCCCACCTTGAAGTCAAGGCCGCCTCCCACTTCCAATCCCAATTTTCCACTGCCGCGAACATTTACCTCATCAAGCCCGAGCCGGGCGCCCGCACCTGCACCGATCCCGGCTCCGCCTCCGTCAACAGACGCACCTGCGCCCAAGACCGGCCCGATGTCCAGATAGTCCGGAGCCGTGGTGCCGGTTATTAGCCCGACAGTATTGTCAAAAAGAGCCTTGGGCGTAAGGCGGACCTCTCCCTTGGCACTGGCCTTTGCAAGATATGCCTCCGCATTGGCATCCGCACTCATGTCAACACCGTATTTGTCCACGACGACATTGGCATTCGCGGAAGCGGAAGCCGTAAGCAACTGTGCGTCCCCGGAGAATTGTGCGCTTCCGTCGGGATTCTTCAGCGTCGCCGATACCCCGGCTACCTTCGCTTCGGCGCTGTTCGAGGTGCCGATGGTTACGGTGCCATTCTTGTGATCCACTTCCACACCGGTTTTGCTGGAGGCACTAGCCGCCAGTAACTGGCCCGATGCACTCCCGTATTTGCCCTCGATCTTCTCATCCAAAACGCTGACCGATCCGCTCGCCTTTACGCCTCCAAACTCCACCTGACTCTCAGGATCGTATTCATAGCCGGCCATCGCCGATCCCTCCGCCTTGAAAAGCGAACCGCTGACCTTGCCAAGCGGCGTGTCCGCAGTCACCTCCGCGCCGACGGCCTTTCCGCTCATCTTCACGCCGGCCAGTTTGGCTCCGGTCTTCGGGTCTTCGTAGATTCCCGCGTCGAAACTTCCCGACAATTCGCCGAGGTTCACATGGCCCTTCCCCCCGATCGCCGGAGCTGTATCCCATTCCGATGCCACCGACCTGCCGCTCGCGCCGACCTTTACGCCTCCCGCAGTGCCAGCCCCTCCGCTACCGCGCCCGACATCGGTCCATCCAGCACCTTCTCTTCTTCCAGCTTGGAGATTGCCGCTGCCCAAGTCGCCGAGTGCTCGGGGGTCGCCAAATCCGGACCCACCACCACGGTCACCACCCTTGGCGACTCGGATGTTTCCGCCACCGGCGTCGCCGATGGCGCGCGGATCGTCTGTGGGAAAATCACTTGGACAGATATTAAAGTACTCGAGCCATGAATCGTGAACTTTGTTCGGCATGGGTGAAAAAACGTGAGGGCTAAAGACTGGAGGAATTGAGAGGCATTGCCGCCGCAAATATTCGAGCGATGCCGCCCGGCGCTAATGGCCGATGGCCTCGGCCATGTTGGTGAGTGTGTCCGTCAGAATTTTCTTCAGGTTCACCGAGACGCCAAATGGGTTCGAGTCAATGTGCGCGACCAGCGGCTCGGATTTCACGAACTTGAGGTGTTCGATCATGATGGCCTTCGCATTCTTCAGTTCAGCCTTCTTCGCTGCTTCGTCACCGGCCTTGTGCGCCTTCGACAACGAATCCGCGAGGCGGTGGTCGAGGTTTTCGAGAATGGTGTCGAGCTTCGAGATGCCATCCTCGATCTGCTTGAGCAGATCAGGGTGGGAATCGGCGTACTCGGACTTCACGGCCTTCTTCAGTTCGTCAATGTTCGTCTCGATGATTTTTCTGGTGTCGTGCCACACCTGTGGCGCCTTGTCGAGCGAGCCCCGTGAGAGTGTTGGCGGAGCCAAAGGCTTTGGAATGTGGCGCTCCCGCTGCTTCGGCTTTTCTTCCTCCTCTTCCGCACTCGCCCCCTCCGACTCGCCCGAAGCATCAGCCCCTCCCTCTGCCTCCGGCTTGTGTCTCGTTTGCTTCTCCTCCGATTGCCCCTCTTCGCCGTCCGTCTCGTCCTCATCGTCGTCCCCGCCCGCGCTTTCGTCGCCGACGACGATGCGGAATTTCTTCCCCGTGAAATTCTTCACCGATTTAACCAGCTTCCGTGCGAGACCCGGGATCATTTGCTCAGGTTCAAACACGTACTGGTCGCCGTCCCAGAAGCAGAGCGCCGGCTTCAGAAACCGCTTGCTGCCCCCGGACAATTTGGTGAGTTCCTGTTTCTGCTTGGTGCCCACCCTTTTGCCGATGGCCAGCATGCACAACGGCCGCGCATCACAAACGACAAACTTCATCGGCGTTCCATTCATGGTCTTGAGCTTCTTGAAAGCCGTCAGCAGGCGCTCGCCGTATTCGCCTTCCAGCTCTTCCTCTTCTTCTTCCTCGTCTTCGTCTTCATCTTTTTCCTTCTCCTTATCCTCCTTTTCCTTCTTCTTCTGATCCGCCGCGTCGGTCTTTTTCGACTCCGACTTTGCCTTGGCGACATCCTTTTCCTCCTTATCCGCCGCATCTACTAGATCATCAAGGTAATCCGCGACCGCCTTATTTGCGGCGACATCCTTTACCTTCTTGAGCGTTGCAGCGAGTTTTCCAATCTGTGCGATCGTGTCCAGACAGTCGTCGTGCGCGTCGTCGTCCAGCTTGTCATAGGATGCCAACGCCTTTTGCAGGCCGTTGTCCTTCAGTTTGTGTTTGGAGAGCAGGGCCTTCAGGCCACCTTCGGTCAGAATTTTTGGATCCATGGCTTGTGTGATTTTGGGTTGTTTAGGTCGGCCAGCACCGGAGAATCAACGACCAGAACTGAAAGGGAGATTCTCCGCACGGCCAGTTGATGAAGAAGCAATCGTGACCCACATCGTTTACGTCCAGGGACGGCTGTCAATCGTGAAATCAAAAAAAAAAGACCTGCGCATGCACGGTTGCCACGAAGGGCCTCGCCCCGCACTTCGAGAGCGACGGTCTTCTGAAGAAACGACGCACATGCTAACACTTGTTTCATTTGAATATGCAGACGAAGGCTGCACGGACGAACTCGGGAAATGGGTCGCCACGATCAGGGGTTGGCAGCCGCGCGCGACCCGCCGCACGAGAAGGCAGTCACGCTGGCAGCCCTCATTTCTCAAGCGCCTGCGACCCATCAAGGCATCCCCGTGCCGAGTGGCATGCCGTAAAGGTCCACTGCACGCACCGCCGCTTCAAGGTCCGCCTTCGCTGCGGCGTCGGTGCCGTCGCATTCCGCCCGTGCCGTGGCATTCTTCTGCCAGACATAGGCGAGTGCCGAGCGTCGCCGGCGGGCCACCGAGAGGGCCGTGAGAACGTCCCGTTCCTGCTCCGGGGTGCCGGCAACCGCGGACAGTCGCGCCTCCAGAGCCTTGATCTCATCGCTCGTCGGTCCGATTCGTGCGCTGGCCTCGGCGGCGCGATTCCGCGCAAGGTCACAATCAACCTTCAGAACCAGCCGGGCATGGACCACCTGCCCCTGCACCTCGACGATCTCCAGCTTCATGGGCCCCGTGAACATTGCCGGCCGTGTTGGGGCCGATGCACCAAGCAACAGTCCTCCATAATCGAGCCATATCGTCCGCCCGGCAAGCGGCTTCAGCGACTCCGCCGGGAATTGCGGCAGCGCCTTGAGGAAGGCCGCCACCTTTTCTGTATCAATAACCGCGGGATTCAGGTGGTCCGGCAGACCCTCCAGCCGAACCTTGCGGTTGTATTGCTCCAAAGGCGCCGGCAGTTCCTCCTGCCACTTGGGCCCGTTCACCACGGTTGCGCCGATCCGCAGACTGATATTGGTGGGAATAGTTGTGATTTCGCTCATATGTTTCTTCTTGCCATCTTCGGCGATTACGGCGTTTGCACACGCCAGCAGCATCACTGCGGCCGCGAGGCTGCAATAATGCTGTATTGCCGCAACACCGCCAGGCAGTGCAGCAGCAGAGCTTCGATGTCCGCCATTTTTGTTACCGCTGCAACGCATTCGGTTATCCATTTGGTGAGTCCGGGGTTATTGGTTTGTCGAATCATACCGCGCACTGTTTCCAGCGCCTCGTCGAGGGCGGCACGGGCTCGGTCGGGCGCCTGGCCCTCTTGCAGGGCGAGCGATTGCCGGAACGCCTCATAGGTGAAGGAGAACTCCTGAGGCGACAAACCGGCCGCCAGCAACTGCGTCGTCGCCGCCGTAGCATAACCGGTCTGCAGTCCTGGATTCGGCTTTCCTTTGTCGTCCACGAAACCGTCCTTCAAATAGCGGTCCGGGGTCAGTGAAAGTAGTTCCGCCTGGCTATATTCCCGAAAACTCTTGTCTTTCATTTTACCTCCTTGGTTGTCGGAGCCTCATACGCGCCGATCTGATTCCAGCCGGCCAGATTGATCGTTCCATTTTTCAAATCGTTCTCGGTGCGAACAACGGATGTGCCGCTGGCAGGATCGTGGATCGTGTAGCGCTTGGGCGGCCCGGGGTCGCTGCCCGTGACGAGCACATAGTGCGCGGTGGGGCTCCCCGCGCCGTCGCCAATGACAATCGGCACGGGCTGTCCCTTGCTCGTCCCGGCGTCAATTGACGTCACGGCGTCGCTCACTGTTGTCGTACCACCGATTTGCTTGGTCGAGTAGGTTATTCCCGTCGCGTCACTGTTGTTGTTGAGCAAATCGTCCGCCCAGCGACCTCCGGCGGCCTGACCCGATTTCCTGGCCACCGCATCGCCGCCACTCGTGCCGGCACCCGCCACGCCGCCCTTGTAATCCGAGGTCAGCATCGCCTTCTGATCTTTCGCAAGCTTCGGGTTTTTCTTTGCGGCGTCGTATTCGTCGGCCTTGTCCAGCTCCGGGTTTTCCTCGTGCATCTTCAGGGCATACAGCGGATCCATCTGCCCCTTGACCGCCTCCACCGTTGTCGCATTGCAGGACATGGACCATTGCTGCTTGACGCCCGTGCCCGTGGAACTCGATGTCAGGCTAAGATGATCGCGCATCCATGTGGCATCCTTGCCCTGGATTGTTTTGGCGAACTCCTGCAACTCTGCGACGCCGTGGCCCGAGGCAACGCCTTTGAGCAGATACTGCTTCTCCGCCTCCGATTTCGCACCGTCCATCAGCTTCTTCACTTTTTCCTGATCGGCAGCCGGCAATTTCTTCAACATCGCGTCGGACCGCTCGCTCTGCGCTGATCCAAGAATCGGCGGTTCCACCTCCTTCGCAGCCGCCGCGAGGTATGCCGCCACCTTCACCGTCAGGTCGTTGGATTGCTGCAACGCCTTGACATAGTCGCCGCCCGCCGCCGTCGCGGCCATCTCCTGCTGACCTTTCACGATTTCCTGCTGTTGCGAGATAAGGTCAAGATACTGCTTCTTTTTCACGTCGGCTAGCTTCGGTGTCAGCGTGCCGAGAGCCCCCTCGTATGCGGCCTTCTGCTTGTCCACTTCCGCCTTTGCCGCCTCATACGCTTCGAGTTTGACGGTCAGGGCTGGCAGGAGCTGCATCGCCTTCTCGTAATCAAATGCCTGCGCCGCGGCATCCATCGCGCTGTGCGTCGCCGCCATTTCCTGCTGCAGCGGCTGAATCGTGCTGTACTGCGGCTCGGAAAGCGACACCGCTTGCAGCCGCGGCTGCACGCCGGCCAGGGCGTCGTCATACTCCTTTTTCTTCTGGTCAAGCTCTGCCTTCGCCCTTTCATAGGCGTCCACCTTCGTCGCCAGATCCTTCTCCAATTCCAGTGCTTTGACAAAATCCTCGCTCTGCGCCGCGGTTTCCATCTGGGTTTGCACCGCGGCCATGTCCTGCTGCATCGGCGCTATCTTCACATACTGCGGCTCCGACATGGCTGCCCCGGTCAACTTCGGCTGCAATCCCGCCAGCGCGTCCTCATACGCCTTCTTCTGCTTTTCCAGCTCGTTATGCTTCTTCTTAAAAGCATCCAGCTTCGGCTTCAGTTCTGTCAGCGTCTTGTTCGCGCCGGCATAGTCTCCCGAGTCTGCCGCCG
>JANXZI010000291.1 GCA_025355595.1 Spartobacteria bacterium | reverse complement strand
TCATGGATCAAATATGCTGGATGACTTCGCTCGCCGGGAAGCGCACTTTCGCAAGTTGCGCGTGCTTGTCATCTGCCGCGCGGTAGCCCGCGGCGCACGCGACGACCGTCTCAAATTCCGACCCGTCGAGGCCGAGGATTTTGTCGTAGTTCGCAGGCTCGATTCCTTCCATCGGGCATGTGTCCACGCCGAGCACCGCCGCGCTCGTCATGAAATTTCCGAGCGCGATATACACCTGCCGGATTGCCCATTCGCGCAGCCAGCCTTCTTGCGCGGCTTTGCCCGCGAAGCCCGTCATCATGTCGCCGTAGCCCTTCAGCGACTCCTTTGCACCGCCGCGCGTCGCGATGATGCTGTCGAGAAAACGATCCACATCCTTTTCCGCGATCGCCTTTCGCACGGCAAAGACGGTGTGATGCGAGCAATCCGTCGGTTGCGTCTGGTTCCAAGAAACATGCACGAGCTTCTGCCGCACGGCCGCGTCCGTGATCACGATGAACTTCCACGGCTGAAGCCCGAACGACGACGGCGTGAGCAGCAGCGCATGCTCCAGCGCAGCCCACGTGCCCGCAGGGATTTTCTTCGTCGCGTCGAACTTCTTCGTGGCGTAGCGCCAATTCAGTTGGGCCAGGAGTGCATCGGGATTCAGCGTGTTCACCGGGCGAACTACGCGCAAAGCAGACTGCCGGACTAGAAAAATCGCGGTATTCTGGAACTTCACTTTCCCCGCGCCACCGCTCAGTCTCCGCGTGTGTCTCCTTCCGGCCGCTACTCCCGCCTGCGTGAATGCGCCCTCGTGCGCGAAGGTGCTGCGGCGGATGCGCGCGAGTGGTCGGAGCACGAGGTGCAGGCGCTGTGGTTCGCCGGCGGCTTTGGAAAAAATTTTACCACGAGCGATGGCCGCGCGATCAGCGTGGTGCAGTTCGGCGTATGGAATCGCGAGGCCGGACCGGACTTCGCGGAAGCGGCCGTTTCACTCGATGGCGGTGCAGCGCAACGCGGCAGCATCGAACTCGACATGGAGGCCGCCGATTGGGAGCGCCACGGCCACGCTACGAATGACGACTACGACGGCGTTGTGCTTCACGTTTTCACGCAGCGCGGGCCGCGCGAATTTTTCACTCGCACCTCGCAGCATCGTTCCGTGCCGCAGGTGCAGCTCGATCTGCGCGCCATCGAGGAACCGCCAAATGCGCAGCCCGATGCGAAGCCCGGCCGCTGCGTCGCACCACTGCGCGCGCTGCCGCTGGAAAAAGTGCGCGAGGTGCTGCTCGGCGCGGCGCAGTTTCGCATGAAGCGGAAATCCGCCGCCCTCGCGCGGCTCGCCGAACTGCACGGGCCGGACGAATCGCTCTACCAGGCCCTCGCGACGACGCTCGGCTACAAGGCGAACAAGCTGCCCTTCACGCTGCTCGCGCAACGCCTGCCGCTGAAGCTGCTGCGCGCGGCAAAGGACTCCGCGACCGCGCTGCTCTTCGGCGTCGCGGGCTTTCTCGACCAGCGCGAACTCGCACCGTTCGACTCGCCGACGCGCGCATTTCTCCGAGGGCTGTGGGAGCAGTGGTGGCCGCGCCGCGCCGAGTTCGGGCGTCTCGCGCTGCCGCGTGAGCTTTGGAAAATGAGCGGCCAGCGTCCGATGAATCACCCGCAGCGCCGGCTCGCCGCGCTCGCGCAGATCGTCCGCCACTGGCCGCACATCCGCGCGCTGCGCGACGGGTGTGTGCCGGAGGCGACGACGGAATTTTTCAACGGCCTGCGCGATGAATATTGGGAGCACCACTACACGGTGACATCGAAGCCCTCGGCGAGCCGCATGGCGCTCGTCGGCGAATCGCGCGTCACCGAGATGCTCGCGAATGTCTTCTTCCCCATCGCCATTTCGCATGATGCCGCGGGATCGGCGCGCTGGGAGGAATTCACGAAGCTCGCCGCACCACTCACAAACCGCCGCACTGAAACCGCCGCGCTGCGCCTGTTCGGCGACTCGCCGCCGGATGCAAAATTTCTGCGCAGCGCCGCGATCCAGCAGGGCCTGTTGCAAATCTACGAGGACTTCTGCCAGCGCGACGCGAGCGATTGCGAGCAGTGCCTGTTTCCCTCGCAGCTCGCGAAGTGGTGAGCGTGGGCGCGGCGAAGATGTGACTGGTGAATAGTGACTGGTGAATAGTCGCCCGCAGCAAAACACCATTCACTATTCACCAGTCACCAGTCACATTCCCCTCACTCCCTGAACGTGATCTGCGCCGCGATTTTCGCCCACTCGTCCTCGGTCATCTTCTTTTTCAGCGCGCGGAGCATGTAGCCGCCGACGGCTTTGCCGTCCTCGTTGAACATCCAGTCGCAGATTTCCGCGGGCGGGAACGCGACTTTGCCATCGAGCGGGATGCCGGCACCGACCGCGGCCGTCTTGTCGTCGGCGACGCCGTGCAGCAACGCGCCGTCGAAGGTGACCTGGTTGACCCACAGGATCTGCTGCCGGGCCGCCTCGCGCGCCGGGAACGCCTTTCGCACCATGAACTGCTTCTGGTTCGCCGCAGGCTTTTGCAGCGCGGCGAGAAATTCGCCGACGGTCGCGCGCGCCTTGTCCATCGCAGCGCTGATGTCCGCGTCGTCGGTGTTGCCATGCATGAGCGCGCGGAGATCGTCGCGGCGCTTGTCCTTCGCCGCCTTCGCGGGATCGTTGCAGCCGGTGAAAAGGAACGCGGCGAGCGCGACGGAGACGAGGGTGCGGAGCATCGCGCGCTCTTTCGCACGCGGGCGGCGGGATGTCGAATGCGGGGTGCGCCGCAAGCACGCGTGATCTGCATCGGGTAGGGTGGGCGTCCCGCCTGCCGGATTCCGCGTCTCGCGGAATCCATCCGGATGTCGAATCGCGTTCGCTCGCAAAAAGACGTCCGCCGGGTGCTGCGCGGGACGCGCAGC
>JANXZI010000287.1 GCA_025355595.1 Spartobacteria bacterium | reverse complement strand
CGCACTTTCGACATCGGCCTTCTCCCGCTGCCCGAGGGCGCATTTGCCGAAGGAAAATCGCCGATCAAAGGGCTTCAATACATGGCCTGCGGAATCCCCACGGTGCTCCCGCCGCGTGGTGCCGCGCACGCGATGTTCCGCGCAGGAGAGAGCGCACTTTTCGCGACGACCCCCGCCGAGTGGACCGCCGCGCTCGGCAACCTGCTGCGCGATCCCCCGCTCCGTCACCGCATGGGCGCGGAGGCGCGGCGCGATTTCGAGGCGCACCACACCGTGAGCACCGCCGCCGCGCGGCTGAAGGATCTGCTGAAGTCGCTGGCCGCAAACTGACCTCCACGCCGGAGGCGCCGCGAAAGTTTTTCTCATGCACCGCGCGCGACGGTGCCGCTTGCAATCGCCCCTGCGTCCGCCAATCCTCTGCGCGCAAATATGGAAACACTCGGCAGCCTGCTGGACAAACTCTCCATCGAAAACATCCGCCTCTCGAAGCTCGCCGAGCGTGGCGACGCGGAGTTGATCGAGCCCGTCCGGCGCAAACTCGAAAACCTGAAGTCCGAGATCAACGGTCATCTCGCGCTCGCCGTCGCCGGTGAGATCCCGATCGAGGAACCGAAGCACAAATTTTACAAGGGCGAGCGCCCCGCGGGCGACGTGTTCAGCGCCATCGCCGACGCGATCTCCCGGCTCTTCGAGGCAAACATCACGCTCTGGAACCTCGAAGATCGCCGCCGCGACAAATCCCTGCCCGACGCTGTGCGTCTCGCCGTGTGCGACGACGTCGCGACGTGGAACCGCGTGCGCAACGACGCGATGGACGCCGTGAACCGGATGCTCAAGGGCATGATCGCCGGCAGCTAGCGCCAGCGATTTTCAGATGCGCGCCGCCTCGCCGCGCAGGGACGCCTCCGCCTCGAGTTCCGCGATTGCAGTGAGCACATTCTCCGTCGCCACGCGTTCGATCGGCCTTTCGTGGCGCGCATCCTCGGCTGCGATCTCACCCCATTCGCCGAGTGCCGTGAGCACGCGGCTCGGCGATTTCCACGGTCTCCACTGCCCCGCGGGCACGAGGCCGAAAAGCGCGACTGTCGGGCACTGGCACGCCGCGGCGAGATGCATCGCCGCCGTGTCCACCGTCACGAGCAGCCGCGCGGAATAAAGCAGGTGAGCGAGCTGCGCCCACGTCAGCGACGACTTTGTGCTGATCGCACCCGCGCCGATCGCATCGGCGATCCGGACGCCCAGCGCGATCTCATCCGCAGCCGGTCCGGTGTTCACCACGATGCGGCATCCGCGCTTTGCCAGTTCGCGTCCCAGCGCGACCCAGCTCTCCTCGGGCCACAGCTTTTCCGGAAGTCGTGAGCCGGGATTGAAGACGATACATTTCGCGCCGGCCTTGATGGCGACTTGCGATGTCTCCGCCCGCTCGCGCTCGAAGCATAGCGGCGGTGGCGTGCCGGTGAGATCGATCTCGTGCGCCACGGTGAGAAAGTCCTTTTCGACGCGGTGCATCCGCAGCCACCCGAAGTCTGAAACGCGTCCGAACACGCGCTTCCAAAAAAAATTCAGCGGTAGCACGCCCGCGTTCGTGCTGCGGACTCTTGCGCGGGCAAGCGCGCAGATCCATCGCCCCCGGTCGCCGTCGCTCAGCTCGAATGCGTAGTCGAACCGCTTTTTCCGCAGCTCGATGATCAGCCGAAAATCATCGAGCCAATTCAGCCGGCCCCGGCGTTTTCCCTCCGGCGCGGCGGCGGTGAGCAGGCGATCAATCGCCGGGCAGCCCGCGAGGATTCCCTCGGTGCCCTTCCGGACGACGACCACGATCTCCGCATCGGGATACCGCGCGCGGATCGCGAGCACCGTCGGCGTGATCAGCAGCGCATCGCCGATGAGCTTGAGTTTGGTGAGGAGGATTCGCATCAGGGAATTCAGCGTCAGCGCGGATACGGCAGCAGCTTCACGCCTCTCGTGTCCACGTCGAGCATCCACGCGCGGCGATCCTTGAAGTAGTCGAGCAACCGCGCGTTGTGCTCCGCGTCCATGTTGCGCGCCCACACGATTTCCTGACCGTCAATGTCCGCGCCGTTCCGCGTCCAGTCGCGGTAGCCGAAGGTCGGCGTGTTCGCGATCTTCGGCGCGTAGCGGATGACGACGAGATGCCGCCCGCCTTCGCGGTGAAGCTGATCCATGATTTGCCGCCGCTCATTCCACCAGCCGTCGGGAAACTGCGCCGCAACCTCGCGCCCCGTCGCGAAAACGGACAGCACGCACATGAGCACCGAGCCGCGCGCGAGGAAAAGACCCACGGGTTTCCCATGCCAGCGCCATGTGCGCAGGAATCTCATGCACTGCACGGCGGAAAAAAAGAACAGGCCGAAGACCGGCGCGGCGTAGTGGAAGAATGTCCAGTTCACGAGCAGCAGCGCGGCAAAGAACACGGACGTGAGCACGAGCGTGAATTTCATCCACCCGTCGCGCCGCAACGCCAGCGGCAGGGCGACGAGTGAGATCGAAAGAAACCATATCCGGATCTCGCCGCGGATGAGCCGCCACGTTCGCTCGATGATCCCGGTCGCGAGACCCGCGGGCGAACGCTGCTTTGCATAGCCGCGATATTCCCAGCCGGTGTGAAAGTCGTGCATGTCCGCATGGTGATACATCGGCAGCGGCGGTGCGGTCTGCCAGATGAATATCGGCGCGGCCATGTACTGCGCGGTGTGGACCTGGTACGGCATCCGCAGCGCGCTGCCGGTCACGCGCGAGTTGTAAAATCCCAGCCACGCCGCCGCGATGCACAGCACCGCCGCGCACGGCAGCACGACGCGGAGCATGAGATCACGCAGCGCGATCCTTTTCCGAATCGCCGCCACGAGCAGCACGGTGCCGAGCAGCAGCGTGAGCACGCCGCCTTCGTACGGGCGCGTGTAGAGCAGCACCGCAGTGCCCACGGCCATCGGCAGCGCATCGCGGGCGCGCGGCACTTTCATCACGCGCCGGAATCCGCCGATCGCCAGCGCACCGCCCGCGAGCGCGAGGCAGCCTCCCCAGTATCGCTGGCTCCACATGAGCACTTCAGGATGCACCGCCGCGAGCAGTCCGCCGAGCAGCGCCCAGCGTGGTCGCGTCCACGCCAGGAGCATCCATGTGATCGCCGCGCACGCCAGCGCCGCGCCGAGCCAGACGCCGAAGATGGGATGCGCGATCATTTTTCCCAGCGCGAGCATGAGCCCCTGGCCGGGGGGATATTTCGAGGCGTAGGTCGGCTGCTGGAGGACGTGGAATGTCTCGAAATGCTCCCACATCGCGTGCGGCGGATTCGCGAGCCGCCCGTGCGCGAACGTGTCCGCCTCGAGGAGGTAGCTGAACTCGTCATCCACCTTCGGCGGCGGCACGCCGATGAACGCCGTCATCGCCGCGACGATGCAAAATGCGGCAAGCCCCGCGAGCACCACCGCAAGCACGCGGCGGCGTGCGATCCGCGCGAGCGCGCGCTCGATCGCGCGGAGGCATTTCGCCCCGCGGTGCGGGGCAAAAAACGCGATGGCGACGAACAGCACGATGCCGATGCCGTAGAAAAAAATCTCCGGCGCGCTGCGACCGAGACCGGCGGCGAGCGGGAGAATTTGGAAAGGCATCGCGCTTCTGTGAATGAAACGGGGAGCGGGGTCAGTTGGAAAAGTCACGGCACCGGCATCCCGAATCGCAGCGCACCCGGGATGCGCACAGGAAAATGGGAGCGCACGCTTCCAGCGTGCCGCGCCCGGCATCCCTGCCGGACGCAGGGCGGAGGCGGTGGATGCGGCCAGCCTTGCCGAAACAAAAAACACGGAAGACCCCCGCCGCTCCAAATCTTTGCGGCAGGATGCCGCAAGGGACACGCTGGAAGCGTGTGCTCCCGTCTTTCCTTCGTGCTACGTGAGGTCTCCGTGAATCGAGATGCCGGACTGAATGTGAAAGCAGCACTTTTTTTTTACAGTCGCAACAGCGCTCCGCCTAAGTACGGAGCACTCACTACAGGCGCGTGACGGTCTCGTGCAGATTCAAGATCGCGCGGGCGACGGCGGTGTACGAGGCGAGATCGGCGCGCGAGATTTCCGCGGGCGCGGGGGCGATGCCGACCTTGATGATCTCGCCACTTGCGTCGGCATTTTTCTCGATCGCGGCGTGCTGCCGGTCGAGCAGGCCGCGCAGTGCGGCGATCTCCGCGGGTTTCGCGGTGCGTCCGGTGGCTTCGCGCCAGGCCCACGCGATGCGCGTGTCGGGCGTCGCGCCGCCTTTCTTCAAAATGCGCGCGGCGAAGGCGCGTGCGGCCTCGACGTATTCGGGATCGTTCAGCAGCACGAGCGCCTGCTGCGGGATGTTCGAGCGCACGCGATCGGCGGCGCACTCCTCGCGGGTGGGCGCGTCGAATGCGAGCATCGCGGGATGCACATAGCTGCGCTGCCACCATGTGTAGAGGCCGCGCCTCCACTGGTTCTCGCCCGTGTCGTTTTCCCATTCGCGCACGGGAAAGTTGAGATTCTCCCAGTAGCCGCGCGGCTGGTACGGCTTCACGCTCGGGCCGCCGACCTTCTGCACGATGAGGCCGGCGATGCTCAGCGCGTTATCGCGGACAAACTCCGCATCGAACCGCCAGCGGCTGGCGCGCGCGATGTCGCGGTTCTCGGGATCGCGCGCGAGCGTTTCCTTCGGCGCGATGCTCGACTGCGCGTACGGACCGCTCGTGACCATGAGTTTCACGAGATGCTTCACGTCCCAGCCGGAGTCCATGAATTCCACCGCAAGCCAGTCGAGCAGCGGCTGGTGCGCGGGCACTTCGCCCTGCGTGCCGAGATCCTCGAGCGTCTTCACGAGGCCGGTACCGTAAAATTGTTTCCACAGCCGGTTCACGAATGCGCGCGCGGTGAGCGGGTTCTCGCGGCTCACGATCCACTTCGCGAGGTCTAGGCGGGAAAGGCGCGCCCCCTCGACGGCTTTCGGAGCGCCGGGGAGATACGCGGGCGTGGCGGGCAGGACGACTTCACCCTTGTCGTTCATCCAGTCGCCTCTTGGTAAGATTCGCACGGTGCGAAACTCGGGCGCGGTGCTCACGCTCGTGAGCGTCTTCGGCAGCGGATCAAAGATCACTTTCCGCTCCGCCTCAGCGGCATCGAGCGTCTGGCGCGCGTCTGAGCTGCGCGCGTTGTTTTGATTGAGCAGGTCGGGGAGTTTGCCGTTTTCTATCCATTCGGCCTGACGGGAGCCGTTCCGTTGCTCCTTCCACAAGGCCATGCGCGTCTCCTCCTCATCCATGA
>JANXZI010000214.1 GCA_025355595.1 Spartobacteria bacterium | reverse complement strand
GCGCGGCGCACCTCGGAGATGAATTCATTCCACTTTGGCTGGAGCTGCGCCCAGGAAAAATGTTTGCCGTCAGTCTGCTTCTTCGGGTCGGTCTCCTGCGGCAGATCGAAGAGGCCCTTCACGTCGGGATTATCAATGCGGATCACCGGACGCGTGTCGGCGAGTTCGGGCGAGACCATCGCCTCCAGCGCCCACTCGGCGGCACCGGCCATCAGCGGCTTGTCCATGAAACTTTTCCACGGCTCGTAGTTTGCCTCCTGCTTGCCGCGCAGCAGCGTGAGCACCGTGCGCGCGAGCGTGTCCATCGGCATGTGGCGTCCGTCCACGACGACGGGGATGCGGCCAAATTCGTTGAACGCCCAGTCGTTTTCCTTGGGTGCAGGCACGCGGACCTTGCTGGCATACCAGCCGGCGAAGAGGAGCGTGATGATGAGAGGGAGCCACTTTTTCATGCGAGGGCGGGTGGGGTTTGGAGCGAAAACTTAGGAGTTAGAAGTTAGACGTTCGATGTTAGAAGTTGCGCGGTTCGGAGAGGCACGCCGGGTGGATCGAAGGCGATTTCGGACGTTGGTTCGGCTTCGTTGGATTCAACGTCTAACATCTAACATTTAACTCTTAACTCCTAAGTCCTAATTTCAAAATTACACCGCCGCCGTGCGGGGGCGGTTGCTGAAGACCACGTAGGCGATGCCGAGGAAGGCCGCAAATTGCGCGATGCTCACGGGCCACAGCATTGCGCCGTGCGACTCCTGATATTTGAGCGCGAAGGGCACCGCGAGGATCGTGGGCACGAGGAGCAGCACCATCGAGAAGACGAGGTATTTCCCGCGCCACACCTGCCATGCGAGCACGCCGCGGATGAACGGCGTGACAGCGATGACCGCGAGCGCGAACAGCGTGCCATTTTTGATCGCGATGAACGCGAGGAAAACATCCGGCAGCATGATCAGCACGGCGCACAGCGGCAGCAGCGCGTGCGGCACGCCGAAGCTCGGCGGCGGCAGGCCCGCGCGCTTCGCGAGGAAGCCGGTGAGGTGAAAGAGGAACTGCCACAGCAGCCCGAAGCCCACGAGCAGGCAGCCGGTGTAGGGCGCGAGCATGCTGGGGTTTCCGACGACCTGGAGGCCGCTGTTCCGCCCGCCTTCCTTCTCCTCCATGCTGGCAAATTCCGCAGGCGGCCGGCCGGTGAGCGCGGAGAGCAGCGCGGCGGTGCCGGGGCCGCGTTCGCCCTGGCCCATCGTGCTCTGGTAAAAGGTGAGGCCCGCGTAGCGCAGCGGGTTGTTCATCGTGATGTCCGTCTCGCGCTTTTCCTTCGTCGCCGGATCATCAATCTTCACGCGGCTCGCAAAGACCTTCGCCTGCGAAGTGCCCTGATACACCTCCTGACGCGCACGCACGAGCTGGAGATTGTACGGTAAATAATAGCGTTCGTTGCGCATCTGGACGCGCCATTTTTTGCCGCCCGCCTCAAACTCCTGCGGGTTCAGCCGCGACGACGCGAGCCATGTGCCGAGCGACTTTCCGCCCTCGATGATCTCGACCACGGCCCACTGGAAATTGCGCCCCATCTTGTCGTCCTTCACCTCGGGACGCGTGACGATGCGCGCGCCGCGGCCCGAGCCGTTCGTCGCCATCGGCTGCTCCTTTTCCGCGTCGGCGAGTTTTCCAGCCTCCTCGAGTTCCGCGACGAATTGCATCTCAGGGCCCATCGGCGGCTGGCCGAATTTTCGCGCGCGTTCGCCGGCCTGCTTGAATGCGCCGAGCATGTCCTCGCGGAATTGTTTCTTCACCGCGGCCATCAGATCCGCGGCGCGCTTTGGGTCGGCGGCAGCGGCCTTCACCTCGGCGAGCAGCTCGTCGTTCGTGCCGCCGAGTTTCTTCATCGCGCGACGCCACACCATCGCGCGCTCGACATTCGCCATGTCCGCTTCAGCCACCGGCGCGAGCGCCTCGGTGGTGGAAAATTTTCCGTCGAGCGTGGCGAGCGCGGTCTTCAGGCGCTCGGCCATCGTCTTCAGCGACGAGGGGCTGAGCACGTCGCCGTTCATGCCGAAATCGAGCACGCGCACGGTGAAGGGCAGCTCCGAGTGCTTCAGCTCGGCGGGCAGCTTTGATTTTGAAAACAAGCCGCGCGGCTTGAAAAGATCCTCGTGGAAGGACACGGCCTTGTCGTTGTCCGCGTCCTTTTCGAGCAGGAAGACCAGCTCGGCGTCGCGATGGTGCTCGGTGAAATTGCGCGACTCGCCCTCTTCGAATCCAAGGAAGCTCTCCACCTGCTTCTCGTCCGTGATGAACTGGCCGATGAGCATCACGATGATGCCAAAGTGAGTGAGCTGGATTCCGAATTTCTGAAAGCTGAATTGGAAGCGTTTGAAGTGCGCCGCGAGGAGATTCACCGTGAGCATCCCGCCGAGCAGATGGCCACCGGGGAAAATCGGCGGCACCCACCAGTCATCGCCTGCGTGGCGGACGACGAGATACGATTTGAACCAGCGGACCTGCGCATTCCAAAGCCCCTCGTTCACCTGCGCAACACTGCCGAGAAAAACGAGCAGGACCGAGAGGCCGAGGAGACAGATCGTGAGGCGGAGTGAGCTGAGAAATTTCCAGAGCGAAGACATCAGGGAAGCTTGGTGACAAATACGACGAAGGCCTCGCGCGCAGACGCAACTGCCGGGGCGTCGCCGAGGAGCTTGATGAAAAACCACTGGCCGTCGTGCGGCACGATCGCGCCGGTGAGCGCACGATTTTCATTTTTCAAATCTACGATGATCGCGCCCTCGGTGCCGGCGAGCGGCTGTGCGAGCTTGGCAATTTCGTCGTCGGGGATCGCGGCGAGCTTGAGCTGGTTTCGCCAGCGTTTCACGTTCTCGACGGTGCCGCCGGTCGCGCCGGGAAAAATGCTCACCATCACCTCGGCTTTCGCACCGTCCTTTTCTGGCACAGTGAACTTCGCCTGCTGCATCGGCCCCGGTGCGACCTCGGACCAGCCCGCGGGCACGGTGCCGGGCCAGCCTTTTTCCCCGGCAGCCGGAGCCGGTGCGGACGCGCTGCCTTCGGCAAATTTCACCGTCTTCAGAAACTCGAAAAACGCGGGCTTCTGCGCGGTGACTGCGGCATCGGGGCCCTGGATTTTGAAAAACAAACTGCCCTCGGGACGATGGACGAATGCGACCACGAAGCGCGTCGGCTTGTCGTCCTTCGCATCGGCAACCTCAAACATGTGCCCCGTCGCGCCGGCGATCGGGACGTTCGTGAGCATCTTTGCGGCCTCCGTTTCCTCGAGCGGTTCCTGCCCGCGCACCTGCCGCCACATGTTCACGAGGATCGTTTCTTTTCCCTCCATCGAGGTAAGCGCCGTGATCGCCATCGAGGCATCGCCCGCGGCGAAGCGCCCGACGTTCGCGGCGTCCGGCCCGGCATCCTTCCAGCCCGCGGGCAGTGTCCACGTCAGCGCGGGACGCCACACTTTTTCCTCGTCGCGCACGGGCGGCTTGGGACCGTGATCGTGGCCGTCATCGGCGCTGTGCGCGGTTTCCTTTGGTGCGACGAAGGGGCGATCCTTCGGCGCATCATACACGCGCACGGCCTTGCGATC
>JANXZI010000235.1 GCA_025355595.1 Spartobacteria bacterium | reverse complement strand
TGCCAGACGCGGCGGCGCATAAAGCCGGTGCTCTGCCATTCAGTATCCTTCCGCCAGACGGGTGCGCCGGATGCCACCACCGACCAGCCGGACTCCCATGTCACGATCTCGCGCCCGTTCTCGTCGTATTCCTCTTCCTGCGTTGTCCACTGCAAGCCCGCATTCACCGCGAGCTGGCCCTTTCCATCCTCGTAGCGATGAACGCTCCGCAGCAGGCGTCCTCGCAGTCCAAACTCCGTCTCAATGACATAACGGTGGTAAGTGAACCGCTTCGGATCGTGCTCATCCATGATCTGCCGACGCAAACTTCCGGTGGCGTCGTATTCGTTGATGAAACGGCCGTAGCCGGAATTACGGAAAGTGGGGGTCCCCGTGACATCGAAATACGACTCCACAACGCGCAAGCCATCCGGGCCGGGCTGATAGGTCATGCGTCGGATCGCGTACCCATTTCCACCGGCGACCGGGCGGCCTTCGGCATCGAGAAACCCTTCCTCAGTCAGGTTTCCATTCGCATCGTGCCGCAGCGAGAAACCCCACTTGCCAGCGCCGGAAAACAGGATTTTCGACGGGTGGCCGTTGTCGTCGTATGCGTAGGTTTCTTCGCTGAACTGGACCGGATTTCCATTTTCGTCAGAGCGAAAATATTTGCGCCCGATGACTTCGCCGTGTGCGCCGCGAGAAATCTCCAGCGACACCCATTCTGACGATCCCCGGCGCGCGAGCGCTCCGTCCGCTCCGAGACGGCGAACACGGAGCGCATTGCCTGCGTCGTCGTAGTCGGTGACGAAGGCGGCGATGCCATTGAGGGATGTGGGGTGTTCGCCGGCATCGAGCATTTCCATGCGCGCGGGCCGGCCCGCCGCGTCCCACGTCACCGCGAGTCCCGTGATGCCTTCACGGTTCGGCGCGGGCTTTCCGTCCTGCCCGAGATTGAACAGCCGCACGAGACGCCCCGCGGAATCGCGTTCCATTTTGTAGGCGTAGGTTCCCTCGCCGTTCTGCGCGGGCTTTCCTGCGGAATCGAGGAAACCCACACGCGCGTCGCGCCCCGCGGGGTCGCGCTCAAATTCCATGAGCGTCGCGCCCTTCAGGCTGCCCTGCTCCACGCCGCGCAGGTTCACAAAGCGCGCCCTCACGGATGCCGTCACGCCCGCAGACGCGATCGGCGGGTCGTAGAGGATGCGCCAGTTCACACTGCCATCGCGACTGCGCCCCGTGATCTCGCGGATGTTCTGCCCATCGAAAAGCTGCTCGACGACGGAACACTCGGGGGACTTTTCGGAATAAGGCTGCGATCCCAGCAGGCTCTCGATGTAGATCGGGATGGGCTCCTCAAGCATCAGGCGGCGGATCGAGGCCGGATGTCCGCGCGGGTTCAGCACTTCGAGCTTCGTCACCGGCCCGCGGCGTCCGCGGCGCGTGAATCGCAGGCTCACGGCCCGCCGCGCAGTCTCGCTTTTTTTCAGGAGCATCACCGGCTCCAGCGCGCCGTTCACATACGTGACGGACGCCGCATACTCCGTGCGCAGCCGCTGGTAAAATTCCCACTGCCAGAGCGCGCGCCCGCCAAACACCACGAGCAGCACCAGCGCGATACTGCCCGTGAATTTCCACGGATGCCGCCGCGCCCACTTGAACGCTTTCATGATGCGCGACGGTGGCCGCGCGAGGATCCCCTCGTCGTCGAGAAACCGGCGCAGATCCTCGGCGAATGCCGCGGCGCTGGAGTAGCGGTCGCGCGGATCTTTTTGCAGGCACTTCATGCAGATGATCTCGATCTCACGCGGAATTTCCGGGCGGTGCCAGGCGGGCGACGTCGTGTCCTCGGTAAGCACGCGCACCGTCATCGGCGTCTCGCTTTCCTCGGGCAGAAATGGCGGACGCCCGGTGAGCATCTCGTAAAGGATCGCCCCGAGCGAATAGACATCCGCCGCGGGACCGACATCGCGGCTCGTACCGCCGGCCTGCTCGGGGGCCATATAGGTCGGCGTGCCGATGATCGCGCCACTGAGCGTGAGTTGGCTGTCGTTGCCGAGGCGCTTCGCGATCCCGAAGTCCGCGACCTTCGGCACGCCATCGGGATCGATGAGCACATTGCCCGGCTTCATGTCGCGGTGGATGACGCCGTGCTGATGCGCAAAGTGAAGCGCACGCGCGATGGTCATGAGCAACTCCGCCGCTTTGCGCGGCGTCGGCAGGCTCTTGCGGAGTTGCTCCCCGAGCGTCCCGCCTTCCACAAACTCCATGGAAAAAAACGGAGCGCCGTCAATTTCTCCGACCTCGTAAATGTGGACGATGTTCGTGTGATTCAGCGCCGCCGCCGTCTGCGCCTCGGCGAGGAAACGCTGCAATTCGTCGTCACCATAATGACCGGTGAGCATCTTCAGCGCGACGAGGCGGTTCAGGTCCCCCTGCCGCGCGCGATAGACCACACCCATGCCGCCGCGTCCCAATTCCCCCTCCACCGTATAATCGCCGATGACCGTGCCGATGCGCCCGCGCAGCTTCTCGGGCGGCGCGGGTTTTGGGCTCGGCATGTCCGGCGGCATGGGCTTGGTCACGTCGTCTTCGGGCATGTTGTAAAGAGTCTGCCGGTGATACGGCTCCAGCGCGATGCCGAACTTCCGAGTCGCTGCATTGACGCAACCTCCCCGCCCTGCTACACGGCGGCACCTTTCACCATGAGCACAAAACCTGTCGTCTTCGTGTGGCCCGGCGATCTCCATCTGGAATCATCGGATCGTCCAAATTACAAAACTGCAGTGTGGATGGCGGACGAGGTGAACGATCTGATCAAGCCGGACTTCGTCCAGTTTGCCGGCGACAATGTGCAGCACGCGCGGGACGACGAATTCGCTCTCTTCAAGGAAGTGTATGGGAAGCTCAAGGTGCGGTTCTACGCACTCGTCGGCGATCACGACGCGCATCACGACCCGACGTGCAGCGCGTATCGCGCACGGCTCGGCGCGACGCATCAGGCCTTCACCGTCGGCGAATACCGGTTCATCTGCCTGAACACCATGGAGCATCACCCGCTCGGCATGAGCGAGGAGCAGATCATCTGGTTCCGCTACGAGGCGGATGCGGCCTTCGCGCGCGGAGAACGCGTCGTGGTCTTCCAGCATCACTATCCGTTTCAGGTCTGGGAAAATTTCGGCAACCAGCCGGGCATGGCGGCGTGGCGCGATGTCATGCAGACGCGCCCGATCACCGCGCTCTTCGCCGGACACACGCACTACGGCCAGATCGCGAATGACGGCCGCCACGTCTATGTCGCCACGCGCTCCATCGGTGAACCCGAAGGCGGTCCCGCAGGCTACGCCGTCGTGCATCTCGAAGGCGAAGACCTCGCACTCACGTACCGCAGCGTCGAGGATCGCGGCCCGGTCGTGCTCATCACGCACCCGCGCAAACTCATCCTCGCAACGAAACCCGCACACATCGTCGCCGGCCCCGTCGAAGCCCGCATCCGCGCGTGGTCAGCCACACCGATCACCGAGGCAAAGGCGCGCATCGGCGAGGGGCCGTGGATCGATCTGCAGACCACGGGCGACATGACGTGGAGCCTGCGCATCCCCGGCGACACGCTGCCCAAGGGCGAGCACGTCCTCGAAGTCCGCCTGGCCGACGCCAACAAAGCCGAAGGCGCGGACCGCATCACTTTCCTCTGCGACCGCTCCGGGCGCTACAATCCGTTCCCCACCGTCGAGCCCATCGTGCGCGGAACGAAATTCTGCTGATCATTTTCGCCCGTGCGAGTCTCCGGTGGTTTGCAACGCGCTTTCGCCGCCCCGCAAAATCGCCCCACTCCCGACTTGCCCGGTCCGCGACACACCGGCATGATTTTCTGCATGATCCGCACACTTCTCGCCACCGTCGTCCTGCTGATTCACACCGGCCATGCGGCTGAGCACGCGCGGATGATCGCCTTCGAGCGAAGTGCCGCGGTCTGGGTCGCGAATCCCGACGGCTCCGGTGCAAAGAAGATCGCCGCAGGCGCGAACCCGGACATCTCGCCGGATGGCACGAAGGTCGCCTTCACGCACCTGAGCGGCGGCGCCGCGGGCGACCGCCACATCGCAGTCGCCGACGTGGCGACGGGCAAGGCCGTCATTTTCAAAAAGGAAATCCCGAGCAACAACTCCTTCCGCCCCGTCTGGTCGCCCGACGGCGCGCAGATTCTTTTCCAGATTTTCACCGGCGACAAATGGCACCTTGCCCTCGTGAATGCCGACGGCGGCGGCTTTCGCTACGTGAAAAAGGCCACGGCGACGAACGACTCATTCTGGTCCTCGTGCTGGGCGCCCGATGGCCGCTCGATCTACATGCAGGACCTCGACAATCTCCACCAGATCGGTCTCGACGGCGCGGAGATTAAAAGCTGGAAGCTGGAATCGCTGATCCCGAAAGGCTCGTTCAGCAGCGCCTCACGCTTCGCCGTCTCGCCCGATGGCCACACGCTGCTCATGGAGGTGAAGATGATTTCCGCATCACCGGACCAGCAGCCGTCCATGCCGAAGAGACCTTTTGGCGTGAGGCGTGTGAGCTTT
>JANXZI010000194.1 GCA_025355595.1 Spartobacteria bacterium | reverse complement strand
ATCTCGATCGGCTCCGGCGAGTAGGAGAGAAAATTCGGATTCACCACGAACAGGTTTCCGCCGGGCACGCCGCCCGCGCGCGCGGAGCCGCCGTATGCGATCACATCCGCGGCGATGGATTCGCCGGCGAGTGTGTGGAGGCCCTTCTCGACATTCTTTTCCCCCATCGTCACCGAGACTGTCGTCGCGCCCGGCTCGTCTTCGCCCCACGGCAGCGGTTTCGATTTGTTGGCGTGCGCCTGTTTCATGATGTCCGCAGGCACGCCGAGCACGAGCACGGGTGCGCTCGTCAGTTCGTGGCTGCTCGCCTTGGCGATGTTGCCCGTGAGCGGATTGGCAATCCGCACCGTCTCGCCAAAATCCACGAGATCCGGCACCCCGTGCGAGGCCCACGTCACGAGCACCGTCGTCTTCGGGCTTTCGAAGACAAAGCCGTAGTGGCGTTTGTTCAGCAGCACCCAGCCCGCGTATTTCGGATGCGTCCCGAGGTGTTCGATCATCTGCGCCATCGCCTGGTAAGCGGGGCGCTGATGGCCACTGCGCTCGAGCAATCCCATCGGTCCGCTGTCGCCGTCCATGCCCTCGAACCAATTGATGCAAGTGACGCCCTGCGCGATCGCCATTGTGTAAGCCTTCACAAGCGCGTGCCCCTGCACGTCCACGCCCTTCTTTGTGTCCGTGCCGATCTCGGTGAAAAAGATCGGCGCATCCGCCTTCGCAGGATTTTGCGCGGCGAGCATTTTGCGGATCACCGGCACGATGCTCATGAAGACCGGCTCCGTACCGGCGTTGCTGATCACCGTGCCGAGCACCTCGTACGGATGCACGGTGATATAGTCGAAGTGATCCTTCGCGCCCGCCTTGATCACCTTTTCGAGGTAATTGACGTGGACCGACTTCGCGGCGAGCCCGACGAGGCACGAAGGATCGGCGACCTTCGCCGCATCGTACGCGCTTACGACGATCTTCGCGTAGTCCTCCGGCGTCTGATTCTTCCCGGTAAAATTCGGCGGCTCATTCCACACCTCCCAGAACCGGATTTTGCCCTTCGCGTGTTTCACGATCTCCGAGACATACTCGGACCACGCGGGGAGATTGTTCACCGGAAGGCTGCCCGGTGCGTCCTTCGTGTTCCACTTCGGGCTTCCGAGCAGCAGGCCGAAAAATTCCATGTGCTGCGCCTCGGCGTACGCCAGTTGTTCGTCGAGACGCGTCCAGGTCCACTTGCCCTGCTCCGGCTCCACGTCGCCGAAGCTTGTGCGGCACGCACGCATGTTGGTGACGCCGATCGCCGACATCTGCGGGATCCATTTGCCGAGTTCCTGCGAGGTCTGATGGCACGCGCCAATGCCGAATGGGCTGAGCACCTTCTCCGCATCCGCCGCGCCGATGGGGAAGGGGAGGATTGCGGCAAACGATGCGAGCACGACGAGCGGGAGCGATTTCATCATGGCGGTCAGTCTGCGCAGTCCACTGCCGCTTGTCACTGCGGCGGACGTTTCCGCATTCCGTCGCGACGCTCCTGAAATGGCTGCGCTTTGCTCGCATCATATTTCGGATTCGCCGTCGGCATCCCTGCGTTCACGAGCTTGAGGTATTCGTTCAGCCGCCGTTCGAGGTCCGCGGTTTCCTTCGCGCGTTCCTTCACGAGATCGTGCTGCTCGCCGATATCCTTCGAGACGTCGAAGAGCATCGGCACATTTGTCTCATACGGGTGGATGAGCTTCATGCTGCCGAGTACAATCGCGGATGCCGGTCCGAGTTCGTCTTTGTCGTAGTGAGGAAAGTGCGCGACGAATTCCTCCCGCGCACGCTTCACCGATGCGTTCGCCGCGCCGCCGAGCACGGTGGCGAGACTGCCGCCCTCGATCCCTTTCGGCAGCGGCTCCTTCACCTGAGCGATGGCCGCGATGGTCGGCAGGATGTCCACCGTCGTGGCGAAACTGTGCGAGCACACGCCCGTCTTCACGCCCGGCCCGCGGATGATCAGCGGCACGCGCAGGCCGCCTTCCCACACCGTGCCCTTGCCGTTCGACAGCGGGCCGTTCGCATTGCGCCCCTGCGCTCCGTGGTCGGAGGTGTAGATAAAATACGTGCGGCCCGCGATGCCGAGTTCGTCGAGCTTTGCCATGAGCATCCCGATCGTGGTGTCCATGTCCTGCGTCACGGCTGCGCCGCCCACGAGACGCTGGTCGCGATCCGTCGTCGCGCGCCTCCGCACCTCGGCGTACGTTTCCGCCTTCGCATCCGTCCCGCCGCGTCCGGCGTAGTGCGAGATTTGCAGGTAAAACGGCGTCCCCGCCTTCGCCTGCCGCGCCATGAAATCCATCCCGCGCTCCGCGGTTGCGAATGCCTGCTTCGGGTTCGGATTCTCCACGTCCTCCGGTCCGCCGTTGTTGTTTGGTCCGTCGTTTTCCTCGAAGCCATGCCGCGTCGGACTGATTCGTCCGACGTGCCATTTTCCAAAGTGCGCCGTCGCGTAGCCCGCGTGCTTCAGCATGGATGCGATGGTCACCTCCGACTCCGGCAACTGCGGAACCTGCTGCGGCGGGATCACCTTGCTGCCCGTCTC
Source organism: Spartobacteria bacterium (assembly GCA_025355595.1). Lineage (GTDB taxonomy): Bacteria > Verrucomicrobiota > Verrucomicrobiia > Chthoniobacterales > Chthoniobacteraceae > SXWH01. The sequence goes on along the minus strand of JANXZI010000194.1, from coordinate 5,216 downwards.
CGTGAAGCTGCTCTCCTTCCCGCCTCTCCCCTCGCCGACAAAAGTCATGTGCAGCGCCGTCGGACTTTTCCCCGTGAAGAGTGCCGCGCGCGTCGGCGTGCAGCGCGGCGATGCTGCGTAGTAATTCGCAAAGCGCATCCCGTCCGCCGCGAGCTTTTCGAGCGAAGGCGTGCGCGCGAGTGAACTTTTCGAGCCCGGCACCGCGTCATCCATCTGCACGGAAGACGAAGCCCAGCCCTGGGCCTCGCCCATGATGAGGATGAAATTCGGCCGTGCATCCGCGCCTGCGGCAAGGAGGCGGGCACACATCGCCAGCCATGCCAGCCATGCGGTCGCCCACGCTTTTTTCGCGAAGCAGAAGGCCAGGGTGAATGGCGACGGGGTTCCGTTTGGTGTGTTCATCGTGAGGGCGGCAGGATCAACGCGGGGGACGCTGTCCATCATTCGCGGAAGCGCCATCGCGAGTGTAGATGACATGCAGCGAGGCGCTCGCGAGCACCTGGTCCTTCATCGCGGCGAGCAGCACGTCGCGGTTCACCTCGCGCGGCTGCTGGGTGATCTGCAGCGGTGCGCTGAGCGCATAGACGGTGAGCACGTAGGTCTTCGCGCCCGGCCCCTGCGAATGCGGCGGCTCGTAGCCGATGTGTCCTTTGAAACTCGTGCCGACTTTGCCCACGCCACTCACGTTTTTCGGCAGCGAAATCGTCGCCGCGGGGATGTCCCACATCGTCCAGTAGTGCTTCATCACATTGCCCGGCGCGACGTGATCCATGATGAGCGCGTAGCCCTTCGTGCCCGCGGGTGCGCCCTTCCATGCGAGCGGCAAAGTCGCGCCGCTGCCGTCGCCCGTGTAGTCCATTGGCAGCGCGCCGCCGTCCTTCACCTCGGTGCTCGTGAGGAGGAAAGTCGTGCTCGGTTTCTTCATCGCATCGGGGCCGAATTTCGACGCGGCTTCCGGCTCGCGCGGGCGCTGTCCGCCCGTGCCGCCATCGGTGCGCGGCGGACGATCCGCGCCGCGACCTCCACTCGGCGGAGACTGCGGACCACCGCCTGGCCCGCGCACGCCATCGGGGCGCGGCCCGCCTGGTCCGCCGTGTCCGCCGCCGCCTTCGCGTCGCGTGTACGTTTCCTTCGTCGTGCCCGCGCTTCCATTTTGAAATTCAAATGGCACCGACCCGTCCGCATTCACCGTGTAGAGGATCGCGCGCTTCTCGCCGCCGACTTCGAAGCTCAGCTTGTAACTGTTTCCGCCCGTCTCGAAGGCCGTGATCTTCGCACCGTGCAACGGCGGTTGATCGCGCCGCACAGGCTGCGCGCGCGGCTGCGGATCCACCTGCCCGCCGGCCTCGGTGACCTCGCCGTGAAAGCCGCCGTTCACGTACGGATACTTCATCGAGGCATGGTAGTGATAGCCGAGCGCCGTCGTGTGACCGTTGAATGCATCGAGCTTCCCGGGCTGCGATCCATCCGGCTCCGTGAGTCCGTGGATCGCGTAGCCATCGAGCGCATATGCGATCGGCTGGCCTTTCCCCACGACACCCTGCAGGTGCAGCGGCGCGGAATGATAGTGATAGTCATCCGCGCGGCCGCAGTGCCCGCCCCATTGATCGAGCTCGCCGATTTCCTGCGACACCTCGCCGCGATTGTTCTGCGGATTGAAAATGGGGATGCCATTCGCCGCGAGCGCGATGGCCCCGCGCAGGAACGCCCCCTTGATCGGGCGCGGCTCCTTCGCCGGCACCGGCACGAGCGGGAACTGCCACGCATTTGCGCCCGTGTAATTCTGCGGCAGCGGCACCTGCTGCTGCCACGCGGTGATGCCGATCATCATGTTGTGCGCGGGGAGCCCGTTGCTCTCGACGTAAAGAAACTTCTCATCCCACCGCACGCTCACCTTCGGCGCGAACGCCTCGAACACGGCCGCCTGCGCGGGACGGTTCGACCGCGTCGGCTGGATTCCCGCGCGCGGTTTCGCAGTGGCCGTGCCGGCCTGCACAAAGGTCCACTCCGGCGGCTTCACGGAAAAATCATAGTGCGGATTCGGATCGTGGCTGGCGATGTCATGGGCGGTCGCGATTCGCGCGAGAGCCAATGAAAGACCGAGGGCGGAGGGGATGTGGCAGTGCTTCATGGTGGAAAGATTAGTCTGGCGTTGTCAGCGCATTGTCACGGGATCGAGGGAAAATTGCATGTGTTTGGCAAGTCGGCATTGGGGGCGTGCGCGTACCGGATTCGCTCCCCGCGAAGCCGAACCCTATCCGAGACACGCCCGTGCCGCTTTCTGTCCGGGTATTTTCGCGAGATGGGATGAGTCGAGGAAATTCATTCCCGAGATGGTCCCGGCACTTGGGTGTTGCGTCTTCACCGTCAGACTGCCGTGGTGAGGAAGCCGGGGAGGGAGCTTTGCCCTGGGCACCTCCGCCGGTTTTCACAGCATGGAAGTGACGGCTACTTCGCGCTTCCGTTCGCGGTGCTGTGCGGTGGGACGGTGAGCTGGCCGATCACTTTCTCACCCTCGAAAAATTGCACCATCTGCGGCTTCGCCGTTGGGTTCCATGCGATGAGCGTGCGCGTCTTTTTCGCAGCGTTCGCATAGACCATCGAGGTCGGGCTGCTGCCGTGCGCGGTGAAATCTGCGCGACCGAGTTCGCTGAGCGCACTGGCTTGCCAGAGGACGTTGGTCATCCATTCGTGGTGCGCGACCTTGTCGCCGGGCTCGGCCGAGAGTTTTTCGATTTCAGCGACGACGCGCGGGGCATCGGCGTGCATGAGGAAGCCGAGGTGATAGCTGCCGAGTTCGCCGCCGAGCGACTTGATGTCCGCGGATTTCTTCACGCTGCCCGGCTTTTTCGCGGCTTCCTTTTCCTCGAATGCCGCGAGCTCACGCTCCACATCGGCGTAGGTTTTTTTGATGAAGTTTGGATCGCGATCATAGAAGGCCATGTGCGGCCCTGACGGGAGCCACTGGATGCCGTAAATCCACGCGGGGCTCGCGGTGAACCACGTGCCCCAGACGATGCTGCTGCACCAGATCATGCCGCACGCCTTGTGCGCGTAGCCCTTCGGAAAAACGTCTCCGTGCGGGTCGAACCAATACTCAACATTTGCGCGAGTCTCGAACGTGTAGCCCATCACCCCTGCGGCGGTGAGTTCCGCATCCCCGAGCGCTTCGCCGAGTAGGATCATGCCGACCCACGAGTTCACGGCCTCGCCAGTGCTCTCCTGATTGTTGCCATCGGGAAAGCCATTGCCATCCGCGAAACTGTGACCGCGCCAGAGGTCGAACGTGCGGAAGCGCGGGAAGCGCGTGTCCTTGCGATCATAGTTCGCGTAGTTCTTCGCGATGAGCTTCGCCATCTCGCCGTAGCCCGCCGCGAAATCCGGCTGGAGTTGCGAGAGCAATCCCGCCGCATACACGAAGTAGCCCTGGTGAAAATGCGTGTCGGTGAAATGCTCGGAGCCATACGCGGCAGGGAAACCGACGAGGCCCTTGCGGTGCGGATAGTAGGCGAAGAATTGCTCCTTCTCGCCCGGGGTGTAGCTGAACCAATTCTCCATCGCGGCGCGCAGTTTGCCGACGATGGCATCGTAGGAAGGATCCTTTGTCTGCGCCGCAATGAACGCCGCCTGCGCGTATTTCTCCACTTCCTTGCCGCCCCAATACGTGTCTCCGCGCAGTTGCTTTTTCGGGTCGGTGAAATGCTGCGCGAGCAGTTCCTTCACGCGCGCACTGTCGAAGCTCGTCGCCGTCGGCGCTGGAAGATTGGGCAGGATGCCGCCGTAGGAATGCGTGAGCGTGAACGTCTCGCCTGCGGTGCATTTCATCGCGCCGCGAATCGTTGTGTAGCCCGGCCCGTCGAGCTTCAGCGCGCTCGTATTGTCGCGCCAGTGATGCGGCAGAAAACCTTGGATCACACTCTTGCCTGCGCCCGCCTTCAGCGGCTCGGTGATGACCTTCCACGTCGTCGTGATGCTGCCCGCGTGGCGGTCGTAGTTCCACGAAAGCTGGGTGTCACGCGGCACCGCGAAGGCGTGCTGATGAAACAGCGCGATGTCCTTCTCGCCCGGCATCGGACACACGACGAGGAACGCACCCTTGCCCGCGAACGTCACCTCGATGCCCGCACTCGTCTGCGCGAACTTCGTCCCGTCCGGCGCGAAGACACCGAACGCGCGACCTTCGTAGCTGATGCCCAGCGCATCACCAATCAACGGCAGCGTCGCCGCACTTCCGTTCAGTCCGAAAAACTTCGCCGCATTTTTTCCGCGCGAGCTTTTTCCCTGCTGCCCGCCGAGGGCGATCACTGGTTGCACGCCTTTGTATTCGCACCACACCGCCGGCATTCCCTCGCCAAGCGTCACATCCATGGAGCGCGTGGCGCTCTCGAACGAACAGAACTTCACCGTCCAGTCCGACCAGTCCTTCGCGCGCGAATCCACCGGCTTGAAATCCTTCCCCGTGATGACGAGCGGAACCTCCGCCATCGCCCGCACACCATCGCCGCTGAACGTCGTCGCGTGGAAAATCTCGATGCCCTCTTTCGTCGCATCCACCTTGTGCGGCATCGCCCAGAGACCCGTGCCGAATTCCTGGAAGAGCAAATTTTGAAACCACTTGTTGCTCGGAATGGGCCGCCCGTCGTCGTGCATGAGAAAGAGCCGCCGCTCCTCGACCTCGGCGACTTTGTCGGCGCCCGTCTTCTTTTCGATGATCTGCCCCGGCGGCGGAGTCGCGGCGTAGGAAGCCTTGCCGACGACGACGGGCGTTTGAGCGAAGGCGGCGGAAGCGAACGCGACGGAGAGCGCGAGGCCGTGAGTGAGGTTCTGGAGAGTGGTCATCGGAGGGATATGTTTGAAACCCCGGGAACTTACCGGGGATTCCGCGCGACATGCACGCCCGTTCGACGCGTCTTCGGACCCTGCACGAGAGCGCCGAATGCCGCGGTATTTGCGCATCAGAAATGCCAGCGCGTGATTTAACGCAGGGCGATAAAGTTTGAACCGAAGGCTCGGCTTCATACAGCCCGGGGCATCGCCCCAGGGTGCAGACGGAAAGCGAATGAGCGCTGAAAGACCGAGGCATTCCCGGTATCCGCCCATGGAACGGGCTTTCAGCCCTCGTGATTCCATTCCCTCGCGGGCATGGGGCGTTGCCCCAGGCTGGTAGGGTTTCGGGCCGTTGACCCTCGCTTCTTTGAACCTGCTTTAAATCATGC
>JANXZI010000188.1 GCA_025355595.1 Spartobacteria bacterium | reverse complement strand
GCAGGCGATGCCGGAAGCGTGCTGCGCCTCAGTTTGCGCGACGACAAGGTGCTGGCGGATTTTCGCGCAGGCGACCGCCGCATTTACTACGTCGCCGTGACGCCCGACGGCGGGCGGATCGTGACCGTGGTGCCGTTGTCCGACGGGCGGCAGGACATCCGGCTCTGGAATGCAGGCACCGGCGCGGTGGTGCAATCGCTGCTCGGCGGCAGCGGACGGGTGGCGGACATCAGCGTGCATCCGCTCTCCGGCGAATTGCTCATCGGCGGGCCGAACGCCCGCGCGTGGAGCCTCACCGGATCGCCGGAGAAATGGTCGCTGCGCGGCAGCATGGACCTTCGCACGGCCTTCGTGGGATCGGATGACGTGATCTTTGCGCAAGTTTCAAGCTCCGCCGTCGGGCTGCTGAAACTCCAGGCCGGCACTCCCGTGATTCAATGGAAATTCCCCGAGAACTACACCCGCCTGGCGACAGTCAGCGCGGACGGGCACCTCGCAGCCTTCGGGGAGTATAACGCGGCGAACCACCCCATCATTCTGCTGCGCAATCCCGGCCCGGCCGCGGAGCAGGTCGCGACCTTCAAGGCGAAATATACCACCAGTCTCCTGCGTCTCAGCCCGACGGGCGACCGTCTCGCGGTGATCGAGGCATCGAACGGGCTCTTTGAGTTGCTGGACACCGCGACCGGCAAGGAGCCGGTGAAACTCGACCGCAAGGACGTGAAGAAGATTTGGGATGTCGGCTGGCTCGACGGCCAGCGCCTGCTCGGCCTCGTGACCGCCAAGGCCGACCGCGGCAATCCCGGCTCCGAGGAATGGGTCGTCGTGTGGGAGGTCACCACCGGCAAGATCCTCCAGACCACCACGAACCGCACCGCGATGGACGTGCTCGCCCTCGCGCCCGATGGCAAACGCTTCGCCGAAGCCGGCGCGGACAAGAAGGTGCGCCTCCGCGATGCGGCGACGCTGGCCGTGCAGCAGGAGTTCCGCGCGCACGACGGCCCCATCACCGCGCTGGCGTGGCATCCGAAGCTGCCCATCCTCGCGAGCACCTCAGCGGACTTGAGCATCCGGCTCTGGCAGCTCGACACCGGCCGGCGGCTGGAGGAATTGCGCGGCTCGCTCGCCACGCCCAACGCGCTGTCCTTCAGCCCCAGTGGCAAGCGCCTCGCCTGCTCCGCTGCCGATGGCGCCACGCGCATCTGGGAGCCGCAGTCGCTCAACGACAAACCCACGACGCCGCAGGCCACCGGCGATTGGGAAGACCTCCTCGCCCCGCTCACACCCAACATCGTCGCGCAAACCGGCCACGGCTGGCGCATGGAAGGCGGCGCGCTGCTCAGCCCGAACAAGCCATTCGCGATGTTGCCGCTGGCTGGCAATTTCGCCGCCACCAGCTACCAGGTGCGCGTGAAGCTGCGGCAGCTCGCGGCGAAGACTGTCTTCCATGTCGTCCTGCCCGTCGGTGATCGGATGACGGGGTTTGACTTCGAGGGAAGGCTGGGTGGTGGCATCTACACCAGCTTGATTCGGGTGAATGGCAAATCCGGCAAAGACCTGCCCGGCTCCATCGAAGGCAAACAGGTGAAGGACTCCGAACAGCACGACCTCGAAGTGACCGTGCATCTTTACGAGACCAGCGTGAAGATCACCACCACGCTCGACGGCCAGCCGCTCTACGAATGGGCCGGCCCGGTTTCCTCCCTCAGCCAGCATGAAAAGTGGGCCACCACCCTGCCCGGCTCCCTCGCCCTCGGCACCATGGCCGCCGACTGGGTGGTGTATGAGGTGAAAGCGAAGCGGCTGGAACGCTAACATGGACTCGAAGAACTCGGCGGCTTCATCGCCGCGCCCACCAAGCTCGCCTTCAGCCCCAGCGGACAGCGCCTCGCCAGCAGCAGCGTGGGCGATGCGACGATGGTCTTCGAGCCGAAGTCGCTGAACCCGCCTCCCGTGGCGAAGTAGGTGCGCGGAATCTCGACACGCGGCGACCCCGCGACGTAGCTTCCGCGCGATTTGGAAACGCCAGACACCCTCGCCATCGTCGCCGGAAACGGAAGCTACCCGTTTGCGATGGCGCGCGGTGCGCGCAAGGCGGGCGTGAAGCGCCTCGTCGCCGCGTCATTCACCGACGAGACGAGCAGCACGCTCGCCGCCGAGGTGGACGACATCGCATGGCTGCGCGTGGGCCAGCTTGGGAAGCTGCTCAAGTATCTGGAAAAGAGCGGCACGCGCCACGCGGTGATGGCCGGGCAGATTGCGCCGAAGAACCTCTTCGACCTACGCCCCGATTTCAAAGCGCTCTTCCTCCTCGCGAAGCTCAAGCGCCGCAACGCCGAGACCATCTTCGCCGCCATCGGCGACGAGATGAAAAAGATCGGCGTGGAGCTGCTGCCTGCGACAACTTTCATGGACGATCACCTCGCGCCCGCCGGACTCATCGCGGGGCCGAAGGTGAAGGCGCGTGTGGAGGACGACCTGCGCTACGGTCACGACATCGCGAAGGAAGTGAGCCGCCTCGACATCGGCCAGACCGTGCTCGTGAAGAACGGCACCGTGCTCGCCGTCGAGGGATTCGAGGGCACCAATGAGTGCATCAAACGCGGCGGCGCGCTCGGCCGCGGCGACGCCGTGATGGTGAAGGTGAGCAAGCCGGGGCAGGACTTGCGCTTCGACGTGCCCGTCATCGGCCCCGTCACGCTGGAGAGCTGTCGCGAGGCCGGCGTGCGCATCATCGGCATCGAGGCGGGTCGCACGATCATCCTCGAACGCGACCGCGTCACCGCCCTCGCCGCGCAGCACAAGCTCTCGATCTTCGGGCTCGGAGCGTAGGCTATTTGGATTTTGCTTTTCTCTTGGAGCGCGCGCCGTTGCGTG
>JANXZI010000180.1 GCA_025355595.1 Spartobacteria bacterium | reverse complement strand
AAGATGGTGATGGCGATGAAGAACAAAACTTTTGCGATGACAGCGGATGCGGCAGCCACCCCTGTGAATCCGAGAATACCTGCGATGAGCGCGATGATGGCGAAGACAATGGCGTATTTGATCATGCCCCTTCATCGCAATGAATCAGCACACCGCGCGTATCTTATCCCTCAGAATGCCTGAGTCGGCTTCCCGCGACTCTGGGTTTCTGCATCCAATCCGTTTTCCGACACGATGAGTAGGTGTTCACATTGGCGGCACCGCCGAATATTCCGGTGAAGGTATATTCCTCAACCGCTCTTACCCCTTTCATTCATCACTCCTCTTCTTCCAGTGGCCCTCAAGAACACGCACTGCGGATTTCTCAAGATGCGCCTGCGGCGCTCGTGCTCCGCTTTCAACACAAATTGAAATGTGGATTTATCCGGCAGTATTTCTCGCTGCATTTGGCGTGGATTTGATCCCGATATTTGCGCCGCCCGCGTGGACCCTGATGGTTCTCTTCCTCGTCAAGTTCGATCTGAATCCTTGGGGGGTTCTCGTCGCCGGCGTTCTCGGTTCGGCGTTTGGGCGATACCTCTTCAGTCTCTACATCCCCAAGGTCTCTGGAAAACTGATCAAGCGGCGCAAGGACGAGGAGCTGGAATTTGTGGGCAAGAAACTTGCGCAGTCGCGGTGGAAAACTTGGAGTTTCGTCTTTCTTTACACTCTGACACCGCTCTCGACCACGGCGCTGTTCACTGCCGCTGGAATAGCCAAGGTCCATCCGATGCAAACGGTGCCGCCATTCGTTGTCGGCAAACTCCTGAGCGACGGATTAATGATCGCGATGGGCAAGCACCTTTCAGCGAAGGAAGGTGGCTTCTGGCACAGCCTCATCTCCCTCAAAGGGATTTTGACGATGGTGTGCGGGCTCATCGTCATCGGCGGATTACTGTTCGTCGACTGGCGCGCGCTGCTGCAAAAGAAAAAATTGAAATTCAACTTCAAGATTTGGAAATAGAATGCGCTTTGCGGCATCGATCGATTCAGCCCTTCATCTTGCTGAGGGGTTTATGGAACGGTCCACTGCGCATTGTCCGGTTCGTAGAGTGCCAGTTTCCTCGCGACGGTCTGCATCGCTCCCATTCCTTCAGCGCATGATACACGGAGAGCCGAACAACGAGCACTTCTGGAACGTGCCGCATTTCTGGATCGATCTTTTGCAGCTCCTCCTTCGCGTCGAAGGATCGGTCATAACGGGCGCATTGCAGCCGGGATTGATGACCATCCGTTCGAGCTACGGCCGGTCTGTCCGGAACCGCGATGTAGTTGGTGGCCGATCGAAAAAGTGAATGCGGAAGGCAGCATCACGGAGAAAGACGGCAAAAAAGCCCTTGGCTCTGACGAAGGTCGAACAGGCCAAAAAAGCAGCGAAAACACTCGAAAATGCGGCAGGTCATCCTCAACGGGATCATCTGCTTTTTCGTTTTTATGCGAGAGTTCAATAGCACCTTTCGATGCTGCGCGCAGACTCTCTGTGGCAAGAGAGCCGACGGCTGATTCGAAAATCGGCCGCCGGTCTTTGAACTGCAAAATCTCGCGGGGGGGGGCCGTCCTACTTGCGGTAGCCAGTGCTCGTTGTAGTTGTGCTCTGGGTTGCCTGCGTCGTAGAATCGCGATGTGCGCACGAGGCGAAACCAAGAACGACAACGGCGAGGATCAGTTTGGAGATGTGTTTCATACGAAACGGAATCGCGGAAGCCGAGTTTTTGAGCGTATGCACATCCAAAAACCTTGAGATTTTTTCCATAGTCCACTCCAGCGCAATCGTCACGTCATACCATCTTTCGGAAATAAAATGACGGATGGGTTCCGTGAACATTTTGAGCAGGTGCCTGTCCGACGCTCCACCCATGAGAATCAACCGACCCCTGAAACAGCGTGTGAAGCCAATCGCGAACAGTGAATGGCTGCGTGTTGTCGAGTCCTTTGAACACCTTATGGAAGAACGAGTTTCTGATGAGACGCCGCGCACG
>JANXZI010000171.1 GCA_025355595.1 Spartobacteria bacterium | reverse complement strand
AAACGAATCCGGCAGATCAAAAGGAAGGAATGCCCGCGTTCTCACGAACGCAGCTACAGCGTCGTAGGCGCGAGCGGAAGCTCGCGGTGATGCGCTCGACAACGGGAAAAGCCGCGAACTTCCGTTCGCGCCTACGAGGCTACCGCCGCTTCGGGCGGTTCATCGAAAGGATGCTCGTGCCGCGCGTGATGAGGCTGCCGCCGACGATGAGCCTGCGCACAGGCAGCCCCGACTCGGGATCATGCGTGAGCGCGGGATCGCTCATTTTTTGCACGTATTCAAACTGCCGCGGCTTCTGCCCAGGCTTCTTCGGGATCGTTTCGTAGAGGTAGGTGGCCATGCGCGGATGGTAGCCGACGACGGCAGGAGGCGGGCAAACAAATTTCGTCCGTGCGAAGCCCGTACATTTCAACGGCCTCCTCCGCAGTGCGAAAGAGGCCGTGAAATTGAAATCGCACCGCTGTCCGGCGCGCCGGTTAGATGCTGTCCGCCGAGTATTCCCAGCCCTTGCGATACGCCTTGCGCTTGATGAATGCGTTCGCCGCCTCGTCGTTCGTGACCTTCAACGCGGCGGAATCCCACGCGAGACGTTTGCCGGGGAAGCGCATGGCGAGGCCGCCGATGAGCGTCAGCTCCGTGAGCGGGCAGGAGTAGTCGAAGTGGCCGGCACCCGCCTGCTCCTTGCCCAGCTTGATGGACTCGGTCCACTCCTGCTGTGGATTGCCGGGCGTGATGCTGCGGGCCTCGGTCTTCGCCGGCGGCTTCGCGAGGAATTCGTCGCGGCGCTGCATGGGCCAGATCTGCGGATCCTTCGCCTGATCGCTTTTGTTCAAAATCACGCCCTCGGTGCCGACGATGAACCAGCCGCCGGCGCTGACCTGTCCGCTCTTCTCGGGATCCTTGTGCGGGAACGCTTCCTTTAGATTGATGATGTCAGGGAATTTCGGAAGGTACGGCGGGCCGGGAACCTTCTTGCCATCAGACGTGGTGACGTCGGGCTGCTTGCCCTCGTACCATGTGAGCGTCACGTTGCCGTGCGAGTTGCCGGGGAATTCCATTTTGATGATGGAGCCCGTCGGCCAGGCGATCTCGGTGAGGTCATCCACCTGCGTCGCGGTGACGAAGCTCGGCACGCCGAGGCCGAGCGCGACGGACGGCGCATCAATGAGATGGCAGCCCATGTCGCCGAACGCACCGGCACCGTATTCGAGGAAACCGCGCCATTTGAAAGGATGAATCGTGGGCGAGTAGGGCGCGTCGGGCGTGGCCGCGAGCCAGTGCTCCCAGTCGAGCGACTCGGGCGCAGGCTCGGGCTTGATGATGGCGCTCTTGCCCTGCGGCCAGATGGGGCGGTTCGTCCACACGTGGACTTCCTTCACTTTTCCGATGGCGCCGGCGGCGATCCATTCCTTCACCACGCGGTTGTCCTCGTAGGTGTGACCTTGGTTGCCCATTTGCGTGATGACGCCCTTTTTGCGCGCACCAAGGTGGAGCTGGCGGCATTCCCAGAGCGTGTTCGTGAGCGGCTTCTGGATGAAAATGTGCTTGCCCTTGCTCAGCGCGTGCATCGCCGCGGGATAGTGCGCGTGGTCGGGCGTGCTGATGGTCACGGCGTCAATGCCCTTCACCTCGTCGAGCATTTTGCGGAAGTCGGTAAACGGTTTTGCGTTCGGATACTTCCCCTGCGATTTTGCGAGGCGGGTTCTATCCACGTCGCAAATGGCGACGATCTCGTTGTTCTTTTCGGCGGCTTCGGCATCGGACGCGCCCTTGCCGTCGATGCCGATACAGGCGAGAGCGACCTTCTTTCCCGCGCCCTGCGCGAGGAGGAGATTTGGGAACATGCCGGATGCCGTGATGGCGCCGATGCCCTTGATGAATGAACGACGGGAGGTGCGTGGATGGATCATGATGGGTTGGAGGTGAGTTTGGTGTTGCAGCATCATCCGGTGTGCGAGGGAAGCTTAGAACGCGATGTGCGGATGACGGTTTCTACAGCTTGATGCCGATCTTTTTGAAGCCCTCGCGGATGTCCTTGTCGAGCGCCGCAGCGTCGCGTCCGTCGAACAGGATGCTCAGCTTTTCGATGCCGAACTCCTCCGACTGCTTCGCTGCCGGCTTCGGGAGCGTGCTCGGGAACGTGTAGCTGCCGTCGCCATTCGACTTCACGAGCGGGTTCTTGAAAAATCGCTCCCACTCGTCGCGCGCCTCGGCGATCGCGTCGAGGTACTTCATGAAGCGCGTCCCTTTTCCATCGCCGTCGAGATGGCAGAAAAAATAGACCATCGCGTAGGACTGGAAATACAGCAGGTGCTGCGAGTGCTGATTCGCCGAGAGGCTCTCCCAGGCGTCGCGCTTCATCGCGATGTGCTCGCCGAACGGGCGGAACTCCGACGTGAGCGTGCGGTGCGTCACGGCCTTGGCGATGTATTCCTTCACCCCGCGCGCGTGCGATCCGGCGATGAATTTGCCCGCATTGTACGGCAGGCTCTCGGTGTATTCCGCAGTGCCCTCAATGATCCACTTCGGCAGGAAGGGCAGGAAGTCGTGCATCATCTGGTGCGTGACCTCATGCACGAGCGTGTCGCCGTGGTAATCCGTTTTTTTGAACCACGTCTTCCCTCGCATCTCGAGGCCGAGACTCGGGAACGGGATGCGGAAAATGCGGTCGCGCGACATGTACACGCCGCCGGAATTCTGCGGCCCGCCGTCGGCAAAGTAGTCCTCGCGCGTGACGAAAAGTTTCGCCTGGTAGAAGCCGAGATCCGCCGGCGGCTTCGGCGCGATGCCCCACGGCAGCGCCGAGACGAGCGACCGCGTGGCCTCAAAGGTTCGCGCGACTTCCTTCATCACGCTGCCCGCGAGCTTGTCCTGCGAGATGAATTCGAATGCCTGCGATTTGTAAACGTAGCGGCGCTTCGCGGCGTCCTGCTCGCCGAGCGTGATCTCGACGGAATTCGGCGGCACCTCGACGGTCGCGGGCCACATGCGCGGCTTCGCGGTGGAAGCTGCGCCGGGTTTTGCCGTCGTCGCTGTCGCGGGAGGCGGAGTCACCGCACCGGTTACCGCGGGTGCCGCCGGATTCGCGGCAGCGGCCGCACGGAGCGCCGCCTGTTCCGCAGGCGCGAGAAGATTGATCGCGACCTTCGTGCTCTGGCCGTTCGCAAGCTGGAAGATCGCATTAGCCCCCTCGATGCCAGTGAGCTTGGCCTGAAATTTCTGCCCATTCGCCGCCGTCCACACGCGCATCGCCTGCGCAGGCTGCTGGGCAATCGCGTCAAGCGGCGACGATGCGAGTAAAATGGAGACACCGACACAGCGCACGATCTGGGGAACCATGCCGGGTCTGGTATCGGTTTTAGGAAACGCGGTCAATCGCCCACCGGAAAATTGGAGTGATCTTCCACAGCGCGTCCGAAGCATACGCAGTCCGACCGGCTTTCCGTTTTACAAAACAGCCACCATCCCGACAGTTCAAACATGCTTTCTCCGATCCGTGACCTGATGCATCAGATGCCGTTCATGCCATTCGTGATTCACACCACGGATGGGCGGCACATCACTGTTCCGACCACGGATCACGTCGCAATCAGCGGGAAATTCTCCGTCGTAGTGACGCATGATGACGGTCGCATTGATTACCTGCCTGCACTGCATCTTGCGGGAGTCAGCATCGAGCCTTCCTCGGCGGCGGCGTGACCTCCGCTCAGACGTGGATCGCGTGCCCTGCCGCGATCTCCGCGGCTTCCTTCACGCCTTCGCCGAGCGTCGGGTGCGCGTGGATCGTCGCCTCGATTTCCTCGATGGTCGCCTCGAGCGTGATCGCGAGGCCGAGTTCCCCGATCATCTCGGTCGCCTCGGAGCCGATGATGTGCGCGCCGAGGATTTCGCCGTGCGGCTCGCCGACGATCAGCTTCACAAAGCCCTCGCTCTCGCCGATGGCGCGCGCCTTGCCGCTGGCCATGAACGGGAACTTGCCGACCTTGAATTTCTTCCCCGCCTCCTTCGCCGCACGCTCGGTGAGGCCCACGCTCGCGACCTGCGGCTGGCAATACGTGCAGCCGGGGAAAATCGTGACCTTCTTCGGCTTGAACTTCGGCTCGAACATCCCTTCGACCGCCTGCACGGCCTCGAAGCTCGCGACGTGCGCGAGCCACGGCGGCCCGATGATGTCACCCGCGGCGAAGACTCCGGGCACGCTCGTCTGATAGCGGTCATTCGTCTTCACGTAGCCCTTCACGAGTTCAAATTTCAGCGCGCCGCCCGGCAGCACCGGCTGGATGCCGATCGCGACGAGCACCAACTCCGCCTCGATCGTTTTCTCCGCGCCCGCTGCGTCCGCGACCGTGATTTTCACGCCGCTGTCGCTCACATCCGTCTTCACCGTCTTGTGCCCGAGCAGCGAGGTGATGCCCTGCTTCGCAAATGATTTCTCCAGCGCCTGCGACACCTCGGTGTCCTCGACCGGCAGCAGATTCGGCAGCATCTCGACGACCGTGACCTTCGTCCCGAACGCATTGAAAAAGTACGCGAACTCCACGCCGATCGCCCCCGCGCCGATGATCACGACGGATTTTGGCTGCGCCGGAAGTGCGAGGGC
>JANXZI010000162.1 GCA_025355595.1 Spartobacteria bacterium | reverse complement strand
CCCCTCGCCCATCATCGAAGGAGACTGGTTCCTCGTCACCGACGACCGCGGCTTCGCCCATGCCTTCGATGCGAAAAGCGGCGACATCGTTTGGAATGAAAAATTTGGCCGCAGCCACGCCTCCATCGTCAGTGCCGCCGGCCTCCTGTACTTCATGAATGACGCCGGCGTGTGCCGCGTCGTGAAGCCCGCGGAAAAATTCACCACCGTCGCCACGAACGATCTCGGCGAACCCACCTACGCCTCCCCCGCCCTCAGCAACGGCCAGATCTTCGTCCGCACTGCCAAGGCGATCTACTGCATCGGCCAGCTGCGGCAGGCGAAAAAATAGCCACCGACGGCAGGAGGCAGGCACCGTTCCCCACACAGCGCCAGGAATGCCGAACGCAGAAAGAAAACCAGCCCGCCTCGTGACCTCGGCGGCTACAGATTTTCCACTCGCTACGATCCGCCCCGATAGATGCGCGCGATTTTCAGCAGCAGCGCCTCAAGTTCGCGGAGGTAATCGTCCTCCTTCATCTCCGCCTTGCGCGCGCGCAGGGCCGAGATGTCGCGCTCCAGCACATCGCGCTGCGCCCGTTGTTCCGCAGTGAGCGCCCGCTCCGCGGCGCTGCGCACCAGGTGAATCTGCGCGGCACGCAGGCCGTCGGGCACGGTGCCGTCCTTGCCCTTCTTCGCAAGACGCACGCCGGAAAACCAGTCGGGCGGCGTGCCGAGGCCATCGCCATTGTCATCGAGCAGCGAGTGCTCCGTGGCGATGCGGCCCTCCTCCTTGTAAAACTCCGCGGTCCTCCGCGCGGCGGTCAGCCACGCTTCGAGCAGCGACGTCTCGCCGTCCTTGTCAATGTCCGCAGCAGAATCGGCGATGGCCTGCGAGAGGTAGCCGCCGAAGCGCGAGTAGTTGTTTTCCGAAGCACTCTTGGTCGCAGCGACGATCACTCGCCCCGGCGCCGCGAGCGGCTTCAGCCACGCGCCGCTCGCCGAAAATCCGCACACGACCACCACCGGACGCTCGAACGGCTTCAGCCACTCCACGATTTCCGAGACCGAGACATCGTCACCGCGCAGATTGAATTTCGCCTCCTTTGCATCTGCAGTGCCATGGCCGAGCAGCACGAGCCAAAGTTCGACCACGCCCTCGCGCGGCTCCGCATCAAGCGCAGCCTTCAGCCGCTCGCGGTCAGACTGCGCGGGCTTCGCATCGCCGACATTCTTGTCGAGACCGACGGTGACAGCCTTCGCATTTGCCGCATCGCACGCGCGCTGCCAATCCGCCGTCCATTTCGCGAAGGTGTCCGCATACTCCTCCTCACCACCCGCGCTCACCGCGATGATGACGGAGGCGCGTTCCACCTTTTCCTCCGCACACGCAAATGCCGCAAAAAACAGGGCGGAGATCAGCACACGGAAGCAGTGCGATAATTTGGAAGCTAGGAAGCCAGCAAGCAGGGGATGACCGGAGCGCATGACCTCCCGCTTCCGGGCTTCCTGGCTTCCAAATTCCAACCGCGCGAAAGTCGCAGCCGCCGCATCCCGTATCCCGCGACGTGAGGCGCGCTGATTTCCAATCTGCAATCGAAGGCCCGTCTTCATACGAGTCCCGAGCGTCGGCGCAGCCCCCATTCGCCGAGGAAACAGGCGAGCGCGAAAAGAAACATCCCGCTCGTGTGCCAGAGCGGTTCGGTGCTCGTCTCCGTGATCGGCGCTTTCCGCGCGGGAATGTCGCGCGCGAATTTTTCCAGCCGATCCGCCGCGATCACCTCGCCGCCGGTCTTGTGCGCGAGCTGTTCCATCAGCGCGCGGTTTGGCGCGAGCAGGCGGAATTCATCGGCGTCGAAATTCGTGCTCCATCCGGTCTGCGCGGTTCCGGTATTCGCGCCGCTTTCATTCAGCACCGTCGCCTCCGCCCGGTAGCCGCCGCTCTCGCGCGGGGTGAATGATGCAAGATAAAGCCCCGCATCCTTCGGCGAAGGCTCCGCGGCAATGGTGATCTCTGCGTCGGGCCCCTTCGCGCCCGCGCGCTGAATCTTCACCGTCACGCGCGCATTTTCGATCGGCTCAAATTTAGCATCCCGCGCCCGCACTTCGAGCCGCACCGACTGTGCATCCGGTTCCGCGCGCACTTCGACCGCCGCAGGCACATCCGCGACGAGCCAGCGGAGCATCTGCCGCCACGCGCGCCCGAGATCCTTCTGCCGCACCTCGTCGCCGAGCCCGCCGTGCCACAGGTCGCCGATGAGCAGCGCCGCCGTGCGCCCGCGTCCGAAACGCTGCGTGACCAGCGCGGGATGCTCGGTCTTTCCGTCGTTCACCGTCGCAATCACCGTGGCGGCAGGCTTCGCCGTGCCGACGCGATTCAGCACGCCGAAGGCCGGCAGTTCCGCGAGCCGCTTGCGCTCGTCCTGCTCATTGGTGCGCAGCCGCGCCCACGGTTGCAGCCAGCCCTCGCGCGTGAGCGAGAGGCGCACCTCTCCCGGCTCCGCGGTTGTCTTCGTGTTGAGATACACCGGCATCATTTCGCCGATCGCCGTGCGCGCAAAGTTACCGTCGCCGAACGACTCCGCCCCGCCGAGCATCAGAAATCCCGCGCCACGCTCGCTCACGAAACGCTGGAGCAGCGACATCTGCGCCGCGGTGAAAAATTCCGCCTCCACGTCGTCCACGATCACCGCGCGATATCGGAACAATTCCTCCGCGATTTTCGGGAATCCACCCGCGAGTTCCTTGTCGTCCTCAGTGCCGAGCCGCACCATCACCGGCTGATCGTAGCGCTCGATCTCCTCCTTCGACTGATTTCCAAATCCGCGAAACAGCGGATTGCTCGACTCGCCAGCGCGTCCGCGGAACTCAAACTTCGGCTCACGTTTCGCAATGCGGATGAGCGCGACGAGCTGCGTCTGCTCCTCGCCCTCAATCGCGCGGCGCAGGAATTTGTATTCCCAATTTGGCCGTCCGCTCACGTAAAGCACGCGATACGGCCCATTGCCGCGATCCACCGTCACGACCGATTCGTTGTTCGCCATCGTCGCCTCCGCCGCGCCCACATTCTTTGCGCCGACGACGAGACGGTAAAAAACCACGCCCGGCTTTTCCGGACGCACTTGCAGACGGAAGACCACCTTCGTCGCATCGCGCGGCACTCTCAGAATTTCCTCCGCCGCCGGCTTCGCATCCGCAGGCGCAGACTCCGCATCCTTCGCACCGTTTGCAGCGATGGGAAAAAGCCGCGCCGCGATTTCCTCGCCCGCAAATCCCGTCACCGCGACATCCGCCTGCACGCTCACCGGCGCATCGTCGAACGACGTGAGCGTCACCGCTGTGTTCGTGATCGCGAGATCGCGCCCTACGTTGTCCGTGCCGAAGACGACGGGAAAGACGGGCGGCAGTCCCTCCATGGCAGCCACGTCCGCGAGGTCGCTCGCATTGCCATCCGTGAGCAGCACGATCCCCGCGAGCGGTTGCCCGTGATGCCGCGCCGCGACCTGCCGCAGCGCCTCGCCGAGCGCGCTCGTGCGACCGTCGAAGTTCAGTTCGCCGAACGCATCCGTCGGCCGCAGCCGCGAGTCCGCAAGATAGTTCCGCACCTCGAAATTCTCGCCAAGCGACTTGTGCCATTCGCTCCGTTCCCCCGTGAGGGCCTCGCGCATTTCCGCACCGCGCGACAGTTTTGCACCGGGTTCGTTCAGCGTGAGACTGCGGCTGTTGTCCGCGATCACGGCAAAGACATTCGCGCCCGGCTTCACCTTCTCGCGGCTCCACATCGGCTCCAGCAGGCACGCCAGCAGCGCGGCAATGCCGAGCAGCTTCAGCACCGCGCAAGCGAGTTTGAGCGATGTCGCTACGGCGCTACGCGCATACGACCACGCGACAAAAATCACCGCGCCAGCCGACGCCACCACAACCGGCATCAGCCACGATTTCCCCGCGAAAAAGATGGCCGCAAAAACCATCAGCGGCTCCGTCCGAGTTCCTCGTAGTAACGCCGCACGCGCTCGGAATACTTCGCCGCAACGGGATCGCGATCGATCGGCACCAGCGATTCCTTCGACTCGCGCCGAGCGAGTTCCTCCGTCACGCGGTTGCGCAGCTCTGCCAGCGGCCTGCTGATTTGCGATTTCACGATGTCCCACTTCGGCGTCGCTCCCTCGCGCTTGAATTCCGAGCGCACGACCTTGGCCGCCTCGCGAATCTCCGCGACCTCGCGGCGCAACTGCTGCGAGTCGAGCATCGCCTCGACGTTCCGCAACCGATCCGACCAGTCCACAAAACCGTCGCCCGTCAGCGGCGCGCGCTGATCAAATTGCGGGCCGCCATCGAGCCCGCCACCACCGCCATCGCCCGCATTGTTGCCGCCATTCCGATTGCCAGCGGACGATGCAAGTTGCGCCAGTCGCGACGCCGCAGGCTTGCCGCCCTGCGGATCGCCGCCGCGCTGATCACCCGGCTTCGCTCCGGCTGACTGACCGTCGGCATTTCCCTGCGAACTTTGCGATTCTCCCTCGCCGCCAGTGCCGCTCTTGCCGCGCTGTTTCCCTTCGCCAGCGCCTTTCCCCTGCTGCCCCGGCCCCTCCTGTCCGTTGCCTTGCTGACCATCGCCCTTCTGCCCCTGCCCTTTCTGTCCGTCACTATTTTTGCCGTCCCCCTTTTGTCCCTCGTTGTTCTGGCCATCCCCCTTTTGTCCCTCGCCCTTCTGCCCGTCGTTCTTTTGGCCATCGCCTTTTTGCCCATCACCTTTCTGCGAGTCATTTTTCTGTCCATCACCCTGCTTCCCGTCGGCGGGCTTCGCTCCGCCTTTTTCACCCGCGTCAGATTTTTCGCCGCCGGGTGCCTTCGCTTCACCGCCGTCGCGAGACTTTGATTCCATCTCCGCCGCACCCTCGCGCGAAGCGCCGCCCTTCCGCTGCGCTCCCTCGTTGTTCGAGGTCAAATCCGGACGCGCCTGCGCCATCTCGCGGTCAAGCTGTCTGCCGAGGGAATCAATTTCCGCCCGCGCCTGACGCAGCGCCTCCGCCTCGTCGCCAAGCACACTTTCAGCCGCGCGCTCCACCCCGCGCTTCACCTTCTCCACTTCCCCGCGCGCCTTCTGCTCAAAGTCCTTCACCTGCGACTGCATCCCACGCCGCGAAAGTTCGCCCGCCTTCTTCAACGTCTCGTCCGTCCCTGCCTGCGCATTCTCGCGCAGCGTATCGTAAAGCTGACGCGCCAGCAGCGGCTCCGCGGCCTCCGCCTGCTCGGACACCTTCTGCATCTGCTCGCGCAAATCGCCGAGCCCCTTCTGCTGCTGCTCGAAATCCTGCGCCAGCTTCTCGCGCGGACTCGATTCATCGAGGGTGCGCCGCTGTTTCTCCTGCGGCTTCGCATCAAGTTCTTCCGCGATTTTCTCCTGCTTCTGCGCGAGGTCGCGCGCATCGGCGCGCATCTGCCTCATCTCATCCTTGAACTGCCCGCTCGCCTTCTTCCGCAGCTCATCGCGCATTTTTTTAAGGCCCTCCTCCGCGCGTTTTCCCTCGGCCAGCGCGCGCGACGACTCGCCCTTCTGCATGGACTCCGCGGCCTGCTGCGCATCGTTGCGCGTCTGCTCG
>JANXZI010000072.1 GCA_025355595.1 Spartobacteria bacterium | reverse complement strand
CGGTGAGCGTGCTCATGGGGGGAAGATACACAAAGCGGGAACAACTGGAAAGAGCGACAGCGATCGTCACAACTATCTGTCCGTCCTTCGTCGCCTGTTCACCAACGCCCCTGCCACCACCTACCTCCGCGCCGCGGACGCCCTCCACCTCGCCACCGCTGCCGAGCACGGCTTCACAGAAATCCATTCCAACGACCGCCACCTCCTCGCCGCCGCCCCGCTCTTCGGCCTGCGCGGAGTGAATGTGATCAAGCAAACCTAAATCCGGCGATGAAGACCGCCTCGCACACGTCCGCAGCGAGGCGGCTGCGTGGCCGAGTCCACGCGCCCTCGTCCTTGCTCAAATCCGTTTCGCTTGGTAGAAGTAGCCCATGACCACAGTCACCATCACACTCCGGGATGAGGATCAGCGTTTCATCGAATCCTCCGTGAAAAGCGGTCGCTACGTCACCGAGAGCGAAGCCGTGTCTGACGCCATCGCCGAACTCCGCGCCCGTGAGCAATTGCATCAGGCGCGGTTCGCCGAACTTCGCGCCAAAGTGATGGTGGGCATCGAGGAACTGGATCGAGGCGAGGGAGCCGAGTGGAACATCGAAGACATCCAGGCCGGGGGCCGGGCCTTGCTCGCGTCTCGCAAGGCAACCGTCTAATACGGCATGGCACGGATCATCCGCGCTCCAGCCGCGAAAGCTGACGCGGTGGAAATATGGGCCTACATCGCCGCAGACAACCCTTCTGCCGCTGACCGCCTCCTAAATCGCTTTGACCGTATTTTCCAGAAGCTCTCGACTCAGCCGCTCCTCGGCAAAGCCGTGGAGGAGATCGCCCCGAATCTCCGTTTCATCCCCATCGGCGCTATCTCGTCTTCTATCGTGCGATAGAAGACGGAGTTGAAATCGCCCGAATCCTTCACGGAGCGCGCGACATCACCGCAGAGTTTTTCCGCGACTGATTTTTTCAGGCATAATTATCGAGCAGTGGAAAGCGCGCCTTCAATTACAACTATCAGTCTGACCCTACTCCCAATCAGTCTGACCCTACTCCCAAGAATGTCCCGGACCTTCAGGCTCCGGAGGTCGAAGATGTTGAGGAGCATCTCCTTTTCGAGCGGCGAGACTTCGCTCGCTTTCTGGCTCTCGGCGAGGATGACGCGCAGTTCCTCCTCCGAATGCGCCAGTTCCATTTCGGCGACAGGATCGATCCGCAGCAGATGCTTCAGGATGAGATTGACCGCGCCGTTGAGCAGCCAGATCGCGGGTTTGAAGATGGTGTAAAAAAGCCCGAGCGGACGGCTCACCCAAAGGGCCGTCGGTGCGGCCTTGCGGATCGCCAGCGACTTCGGGGCCAGTTCGCCGATGACGATGTGCAGAAAGGTGATCGTGGCGAACGCGAGCGTGAACGATACGCCGTGGATGATCGCCATCGAGTTCACTCCGGCGCGCGTGAAGAAGGGCTCCAGCATGCGCGCGAGAAATGGTTCGCCGACCCAGCCCAGGGCGAGGCTGGCGAGGGTGATGCCGAGCTGGGTCGCGGAAAGATAGCCATCGAGGTGCGCGACGACGTGACGGGCGAATTTCGCGCCCTTCCTCCCGGCGGCGACCAGTGCGTCGAGTTGCGAGCCGCGCACTTTCACAATCGCAAACTCACTCGCGACAAAGAAGCCGTTGAGCAGCACGAGGAAGGCGATGGTGAGGAGCTTGAGCAGGATGATCCCGATCGGCTCCCACTCCGTCGCGGGCGCGGCGGCCAGCAAGGGCAGCGACATTGGTGACATGAGTGCGATGAGGTCGGCGGTGTCTTTCATCGGATGCTTTCCTCCGCGACGGGGTCGCGCTTTTCCTCCGGCTTCCCCACCGGCGCGCGGGCACGGCGGGCATGCACGAGCGAGGCGACGATGCTCGCGGCGAGGATGGCGGCGACGACGACCAGGGCCGGGAGCGTGTCGATTTTCCACGCGGTGTGGCCGAGCAGCATTTTCACGCCGATGAAGCTGAGCACGCCACCGAGCCCGAGCTTGAGGTAATGGAACATGCCCATCATCCCGCCGAGCACGAAGTAGAGCGAGCGCAGGCCCATGATGGCGAAGACGTTTGAGGTGTAGATGATGAAGGGATCGAGCGTGACGGCGAAGATCGCGGGAATGGAATCAACGGCGAAGATCACGTCGGTCACTTCCACGCAGACGAGCACGACCATGAGCGGCGTGGCCATGAGCCGGCCATTCACGCGGACGACGAGCTTGTCCTCGTGGTGGCCGCTGCTCACCGGCACCAGCCGGCGGAACCAGCGGACGATCGGGTTGTGCTCGGGATGCACTTCCTCGTCCTTTTTGAAGATCATCTTCAGCCCGGTGAAAATGAGGAACACTCCGAAGATGTAGAGGATCCAGTGGAAGCGGCTGATGAGCGCGACGCCCGCGAAAATCATGATCACGCGCATGACGAGCGCGCCGAGGATGCCCCAGAAGAGCACCTTGTGCTGCCACTGCGGCGGCACCGCGAAGTAGGAGAAAATCAGCGCGAAGATGAAGACGTTGTCCGCGCTCAGCGAATACTCGATGAGGTAGCCGGTGAAGAATTCGAGCGCCTTTTGCGGCCCGGAGAAATACCAGACGCCGGCGTTGAAAATCATCGCGAGGGTGACCCAGACGCCTGTCCAGCCGAGCGCCTCCTTGAAGCCGACGACGTGCGCCTTGCGGTGAAAGACGCCGAGGTCCAGCGCCATCATCGCGAGGACGAAAAGCGTGAAGCCGCCCCAGAGCCACAGCGGGTCAACGGTCATTCAAGTCACGGTCCCCGCCGCGGGTTCGCGCGGGAAACCGCCCTCCATCGAATGCGCCAGCGCCGCTTCGGAGATGAGGGAACGTTCGCATGGCGTGACGTTTTTCAGCCGCCTGTTCGTCGAGTGGGCGTCTCCGCGCGACTGGCTTTGCGAGCCTTCATCAGCCTCAGCAGCATCGCGATCGACGCGACGAGCATCAGGGTGATCAGGGCGGACGCGAACTGCTTTTCCGCCTGGCCGTCGAACACCGCGAGCCACCCCACGCTCGCCCGCCAGACGAAGGCGACCACCAGCAGACTGGTGGTCGCCATTGCCGCTGGCAGAGTCCAGCGGGCGCCGCGCGCGCCCAGCACGCCCCACAGGATCGAGATCGCGCCAAAGGTGCCGCCAGACATCAGCGCTGTCTTTGCCTTCTCCGGGTTCGAGAGGAAGCCGGCGAGCCCCATGAGAATGAGGAAGCCGCCATAGAAAACGAGGTAGCCCGCGGTCTTGGTGTTCATTGGTGGAGCGGCGGATGGAGCGTCAGTTTTCATGGGATTCCTCCCCGCATCTGGCGCTGTTCACGCGGAGGCGGAGATCCCCGGTTAATCGTCGTTGCGGCCCGTGAGGAACGGCAGGAGATGCGCGAGGAAGTAAACGAGCGAAGTGACGAAGGCGGCCACGTAGGTCCACCCGGCCGCATCGAGCACCTTGCGAACGCCGAGCGCTTCATCCGCGGTGCCCACGAAGCCCATGCCGCTCAGAATCGTCTTCGCGCGGCGCGAGGCGTCGAACTCCACGGGCAGCGTGACGAGATTGAAGAGCATGATTACGCCCCAGGCCACCGCCATGATCATCATCCCGGTGTAGCCGGAGAGCAGCCCGGTGAACATGCCGAGGAGCGGCAGCCACATCACGATCTGGCTGGCGAAGTTCGTTGCGCCCACCGCAGCCATGCGCCATTTCAGCGGAGCGTAGGCGATCTGATGCTGGATCGCATGGCCGCACTCATGTGCTACGACCCCCAGCGCCGCCGCCGAGTTGCCGTGGTAATTTTGTGACGAGAGCACCAGTCGCTTGTGGATCGGATCGTAGTGGTCGCCGAGCATCTCATTGTGCTCCACGATTTCCACGTCGTGAATGCTGGCGCGTTCCAGGATCTGCGCGGCGACCTCAACGCCTCGCGCGCCCGACGAAACCGGCATCTGGCTGTACTGGTGATAGACGCGCTTTACGCGCCACGCCGCTCCGAGCGAAATCGCGAGTGTTAGGACGAAAAGGAGAATGAAGATTGGGCTCATAATGGCGGATTCGTTGATGTGAAGAATGTCATGGCTGTTCGTCGTGGAGCCGGATCAAGCGGTGGTCGTGATCTCCGCAAGCGTGCTCCACTCGATGCCTTCCACCGCGCAGTGCCGCGCGAAGATTTCAGCGTGCCGCGAAAGCACGACCTTCGCCACTGCCGCATCGTCGAGGTAGCCGACACCCGGAACGTTATCGGGCATCATGTCCATGTCCTTCGCGGCGTACAGCAGTGCAAAGACCGTTTCCTTTCGCGCCTGATCGTGCGATTTCGCACCTGCGGATTCGAGGAAGCCGAGGAGAAACTCGAGCTGCCGCCCGAACAGCGGATATTCCCTGCGAAGGATTTCGATTTTCTCGCGGAGAGCCGGGAGTTCACCACCAAGGCTGGGGGAGTCTTGCTCGCCGAGAAGCCGGCCTCCCTGCTCGACGAAGCGGTCAAAGTCGATCCCCTCGTCCGAGACGTATTGCATGTAGGACGCAAGCATTGGGTTTGGTTTGCTGATGAGTTCGATGGTCTTGGTCATTGGAGTGATGGTTTGATTTGAATTGGTTGCTCAGGTGGTTCGTGCGAAGCCGTTGGATCGTGCAGTGCGCGGCGGTGCCTGAAGATAGCCCTTGAGCCGCGCCCGCTGTTTGTCCGCGCGCACGCCGATGGTATCCGCGAGTTGCCTGGTCACCTTGTCGAGCGCCGCGGCCAGCGTGTGATCCCGCGCTTCCGCGAAGACATCCGGGCCGGGCGTCACGAGCTGCACATGGACGCGGAAAGGCGGGCTCGCCTCGTGTTCGTGGGCCAGGCGGACGATGGCCTTGTCGATCTGGCGCAACGGCGCCAGCGCCAGGATCTGCTTTCGCACGCGGGGATTCAGACCCTTGTCGGGCGTGATGTGGGAGTGTTTGATTTCGAGCTTCATGATGTGATGTCTGTATTTTTTGGTTTGCCGCGTTTCTGTCCGCTTGCCCGAGCATCTGGCAACTTGCCCGATTCGACTAATACGAAGTTCCTTCCATATCCTTCTGTTTTCTGGAACAGTCTGCCATCGCATGGAATGGCTCAACTATCATCACCTGATTTACTTCTGGACCGTGGCGAAGGAGGGCGGTCTTCGGAAGGCCGCCGAGAAGCTCCACGTCTCACAGTCCTCCATCTCGGCGCAAGTCAGCGCCCTGGAGGCGGCGCTCGGCGAAAAACTTTTCCAGCAAAGCGGCCGCACCAAAGTGCTCACCGAGATGGGCCGCGTCGTGATGGGGTACGCGGACGACATCTCCTCCCTCGGCCGCGAGATGATGAACACCGTCAAGCACCAGGCCGGCACGCGGCCGATTCGCTTCCGCGTTGGCGTGGCGGATTCGGTGCCGAAGCTGATCGCCTACGAAATCATCCGTCCGGTGTTCCATCTCCAGCCGCCCGTGGAGATGGTCTGCCGCGAGGGAAAAGTGGACGCGCTGCTCGTGCTGCTCGCCGCGCAGCGCCTCGACATCGTGCTCGCCGACGAGCCGGCATCGAGTGCCCTGAAGTTCAAGACCTTCAACCACCCGCTCGGCACGAGCGACGTGACTTTTTGCGCGGCACCCGCGCTCGCCGCGCAGCTCCGGAGAAAGTTCCCGCATTCCCTGCACGGCGCGCCGGCGCTGCTCCCGGCGGAGCACACGGCCTTCCGAATAGCCTTGGAGACCTGGTTCGATTCGCTCGGCATCCGGCCGCGGACCGTCGCCGAGTTTGAGGACACCGCCCTGATGCACCCCGCCGCAACCGATGGCCTGGGTTTCGTCCCGATCCATACGGTGATCGCCAGGCGAGCAGCGCGGCAATACGGCTGGAAGTTGGTTGGCCGCGTCCGCCAATGCACTGGCCAGTTCTACGCGATCACCGCCGAGCGCAGGCTCAAACATCCGGCCATCGTCGTCATCACCGAGCATGCGCAATCCAGACTCTTTGCCTGAACCGCGGACGCGCACGGCGGCCCCGTCCTCGCGCTCATGGATGCGGGCGTGCCGATCAAGACCCCCGTCGCCGGCATCAGCGTCGGCCTCGTCACCGAGTTTGAAGGTGAAACGCTCAAGCGCTACACCACGCTCGCCGACATCATCGGCAGCGAGGATCACTTCGGCGACATGGACTTCAAGCTCTGCGGCACGCGCGAAGGCGTCACCGGCTTCCAGCTCGACCTGAAGCTCCCCGGCGTCTCGCACAAGATCATGACCGAAGCCGTCTATCAGGCCCGCGACCTGCGCATGAAGATTCTCGACATCATGGCCACCTGCATCGCCGCGCCCCGCACGGAGACGTCGCCCTACGCCCCGCGCATCGAGACGATCAAAATCAACCCCGACAAGATCGGCCTCATCATCGGCCCCGGCGGCAAGACGATCAAAGGCATCGTCGCCGAGACGGGCGCTGAGATTAATATCGAGGACGACGGCTCCGTGCACATCTACTCGAACAACGGGGACTCACTCCTCCGCGCCAAGCAGATCATCGAAGGCATGACCAAGGAGATCGGCGTCGGCGAGATGTATCAGGGCCGCGTCGTCACGATCAAAGAATTCGGCTGCTTCGTCGAAGTGCTGCCCGGCAAAGACGGAATGGTTCACATCAGCGAACTCGCCGACTTCCGCGTCAACCGCGTCGAAGACGTGGTCAAGCAAGGCGACGTCATCTGGGTCAAGTGCATCGGCGTCGATGAAAAAGGCCGCGTGAAACTCTCGCGGAAAGCCGCGATGAAAGAGCGTGGCGAAGCCGCGCAGACCGCGCCGACTCCGGCTCACGCCTAAAGGCGCTGCAACTTCAGCCGCCGCTTCCGTGATTGGAAGCGGCGGCCACGTTGCCGTTCCGAGGCGGTTTCACCGTTAGTGCCGAATGAGTCTTTCGGAGAAAGAAAGGAGTGGCTCGGGATGCCGCGTCGATTCGCTGTCGGCGCGTGAGAAATGGCTTGCGGGAGCGTTGCTCGTCGCGGCTTTCATCCTTCGTTGTTTCTACATCGTCCGCTATCGCTACGATAGCGACGAGCCACAGCACCTGCACACGACGTGGGGCTGGACGCAGGGGCTGCTCCAGTACCGCGATTTCTTCGACAACCACGCGCCGCTCTTCCACATTCTCTTTTCGCCGCTCGTCGCGCTCGTCGGCGAACGCACCGATGTCCTGACCTTCATGCGGGCGGCGATGGTGCCGCTCTGGTTGGTCTCGCTCGGGTGCGTCTGGCACATTGGCCGGAGCCTTTTTTCGCAGCGTGTCGGGCTCTGGGCGGCCGTGTTCATCAGCCTGCTGCCTTGGTGGTTTTTTTGTTCGGTGGAATACCGGACGGATAATCTGTGGACGCCGCTATGGCTTGGCTCGGTGGCGGTGCTGGTCGCGGAGCGGCTTTCCAAGGCACGCTGCTTCGCCGCGGGCTTGCTGCTCGGATTGTGCTTCACCGTTTCGATGAAGACGTCGCTGCTCTTCGCTGTGTGCATTCTCGCGGCGGTCGCGACGCCATTTGTCTGCGCCCGACGGCTGGCTTTTCGGGAAGCGGCGCGCGTGCTCGTTTCGGCCTGGCCTTTGGTCGTGGGCGCGCTGATCGCTCCGTCCGCCATTTGTTTCTTTTTTGCGGCGAAAGGCGCCTGGCCGCAATTCCTCTACGGCGTGATTCAGCACAATATTCTGCCGGGGGTTGATGAGCGGAATCATCCCACGCACCTTCGTCTGGTCTTTCCGATCGCCCTGCCCTTCCTGCTCTTCGCCGCATCCGTCATCGCCCGGAAGGCTCCCGACTCCGCGCCGGCCGCGCGCCGGGTTTTTCTTTTTCTCGTCGCAGGATTCTATGTCACGGCTCTCTACAGCTTTTGGACGCTGCTGACCCGGCAGGATTACCTGCCCTTCTACCCGCTGGCGGCGGTGCTGGCC
>JANXZI010000064.1 GCA_025355595.1 Spartobacteria bacterium | reverse complement strand
GGCTATTCGACGCTGTGGAATACGGACATGAAGCGCGAACTGGATCACCTCGGGAAGTTCCTGCACATGGCGGTGGATTACGCGAAGGAGATTGGCTTCAAGGGCCAGTTCTACATCGAGCCGAAGCCGAAGGAGCCGACGAAGCACCAGTACGACAGCGATGCCGCGGCGTGCCTGAATTTCCTGCGCGAGTACGGCCTGCTGCCGCATTTCAAACTGAACCTCGAAACGAATCACGCCACGCTCGCGGGGCACTCGATGCAGCACGAGATGGAAGTCGCCGGCGCGGCTGGCGCACTCGGTTCGATGGATGCGAACACGGGCGACCTGCTGCTCGGTTGGGACACGGATCAGTTTCCGACGGACATTTACCTCACCACGCAGTGCATGCTCGTGGCGCTGAAATATGGCGGCTTCACCACGGGCGGCGTGAACTTTGATTCGAAGGTGCGCCGTGAGAGCATTGACCCCGAGGATCTCTTCCACGCGCACATCGGCGGCATGGATGCCTTCGCACGCGGCCTGAAAATCGCCGCCGCGATCCGCGCGGACGGACGGCTCGCGAGCTTCGTGAAGGAGCGCTACGCCTCGTGGGACGCCGGAGTCGGCGCGAGCATCGAGTCTGGGAAGGAAAACTTCCGCTCGCTCGAAAAACTCATGCTCGAAAAGGGCGAGGCCGCCGCGAACAGCAGCGGACGGCAGGAATTTCTGGAGAACCTGATCAACGAGTTCATTTAGTGAGCCTCGCGCAATAGGGTGACGGTCGGATTTCCACCCGAAGGGTTGGCGGAAATTAGCCGGGGGTAAAGCGAGTGAAACGAGCGGCACCCCCGGATCACCGGTCATGGCGAATGCGCCCCGGAGGCGGCGCCGGAAGGTGTGCGGTCGCGACGGTTCCGCCGCTCGTCCGGGGCGGTTTCGTTTGGCTTGTCGATCCGGGGATGTCGCTCGTTCCTCGCTTGACCCCCGGCTAATTTCCCTCTGCGCCTCCGGGGCAAAAGAGCCGCTCAGTCGCCGCATTCTGAGTGCCACTTTCCGAGTTCAGCCCGCCGCAGGCGAACTGCCAGTCCGAATGCGCCCTCTGAAATTGTGAAGCCGCTGCGCGGGGCTCAACTTGGAACTCTGAACTTGGAACTTGAAACTCAGAATCCTCCCAGCCCCTAACCCATTTTTTTAACCACTGTAGTCGCGGCGTCCCGGCGACAGCAGGCAGAAAGGGCTGCATTCCGCTGGCAATCCCGGGCGGTGTGACTGAGAACACCGCATGTCCACTGCCTCGCCTACTTTCAAGGAACTCGGAATCCCGGCGGAGATGATCCGCGGCTTGGAGGAGCTGGGCATCGTCACGCCGACGAAAGTGCAGTCGAAGGTGATCCCTTTTCTGCTGAAGGACGGCGGCGATCTGATCGCGCAGGCGCAGACGGGGACGGGGAAGACGGCGGCGTTCGGCCTGCCTTTGCTGATGAAGATCGATCCGAAACTGAAGGAGATTCAGGGGCTCGTGATCGCGCCCACGCGCGAGTTGGCGAAGCAGATCGGGAAGCAGCTTTTCCGCTTCACCAAATACACGGAGAAGATGTTCGTGGAAGTGGTGAGCGGCGGCGACAATCTGGACCGTCAGGTGCTGGCGCTGCGCAGGCCGACGCACATCGTGGTGGCCACGCCGGGACGGCTGATTGACCTGATCGTGCGCAAGGCCCTCACGCTGGATTCCGTGCGGCATCTGGTGCTTGATGAGGCGGACGAGATGCTGACCATGGGGTTCAAAGTGGAGCTGTCGAAAATTCTGAGTCTCGCCTCGAATCGGCGCAGCACGTGGCTGTTCTCCGCGACATTCCCAGAGGCGATCCAGCAGTTGATCAAGGGCTGCATGTCCCCGCAGGCGCACTCGATCCAGATCGATCAATCGCATGTGGTGAACCGCGACATCGAGCACCGGTTCGCCCTTTGCAAACGCGAGCACAAGACGGAGTTCATCGCGGATTTTCTCCAGCGTCAGAAGGAAAAGCGCGGGCTGATTTTTTGCCGGACGAGGGAAGGGGCCATCACGCTGTGCAGGGAGCTGATCGCGCTCGGGCTGTCGGTGGATGTGCTGCAGGGAGACCTCATGCAAAAGGAGCGGGACAAGGTGATGCGGGCCTTCAAGAAGGAGCGCATTCAGTTCATGGTCGCGACGGATGTCGCGGCGCGCGGGATTGATGTGGCGGGGCTGTCGTTTGTGATTCACCACCAGCTCCCCGATCAGATCCAATACTACACGCATCGCGCCGGGCGGACGGCGCGGGCGGGGAACAAGGGCCTGTCGCTCGCGCTCATCGAGGCGAATGAGAAGCGCGACATCGCCGTGCTCGAAGCGAAGCTGCGCGTCACTTTTACCGAGCAACGTGAGCAGCGGGCGCGGTGATTCTGCACAAACGGCAAGAAACCTATGAATGAACGTCAGCGCGACATGTTCCTGTGGAAGTGGTCACGCAGCCGCCGGCCGGGCCGGACTGTCATTGCGATTCGTGGCGCGGTGATTGGCGCGGTGGGCGGTTTGGTCTTTGCGGTGATCCTGCTCAGCAGCATGGGCCACGGCGGGAACCGGAGCACCGCCGCCGTCCTCGCGGGGTTGCAGCAAGGATGGCTGATGCTCGGGCTCTCGATCCCGGCGTTCGCCGCGATGGGATTTGTCTCCGCATACCGTGTCTTCTCGTCGCAGGAGGCCATGTATCAGTCGCTGCTGCGCGCAGGGGCGCGCGTGCCGGAGCAGAAGCCTGTCCTGGTCGTTGGTGATCGCGGGCCTGCGGTTGCCGTGGCGATTGCGGTCGCGGTGATCGTGGCGTTCATCGTGTTTGTGTGGATCAAGCTCGGATAACCCGGCTGCAAAATTGGACGCGCACATTGCAACACCCGATCAGGCGGCTGGCTGGCGGCTGGAGCATTCCTACGCGGGGCTGCCGAAGTTGTTTCACGCCGCCGTCGCTCCTACGCTGGTGCGTGCGCCGAGGCTCGTGATTTTCAACCGGCGGCTGGCGGAGTCGCTGGGGCTGGATGCCGATGCGCTGAATGCGGGGGCGGCGATTTTTTCCGGCAATGAATTGCCGCCCGGCTCTGCGCCGATCGCGCAGGCGTATGCGGGGCATCAGTACGGGAATTTCACGACGCTCGGCGATGGCCGCGCGATCCTGCTCGGCGAGCAGATCACGGCGCTCGGTGCGCGCTTTGACATCCAGCTCAAGGGCGCAGGGCCGACTCCATTTTCCCGGCGCGGCGACGGGCGCGCGGCGCTGGGGCCGATGCTGCGCGAATACATCATCAGCGAAGCCATGCACGCGCTCGGGATCCCGACCACGCGCAGCCTCGCGGTGGTGGCGACGGGTGAGGAAGTGTACCGGCAGGAAGTGATGCAAGGCGCGGTGCTCACACGCGTGGCGGCGAGTCACATCCGCGTGGGAACTTTCGAGTGGGCCGCGGCTGCGGGCGATGAGGCGGCCGTGCGTGCGCTCACGGACTACACGTTGCGGCGACATTTCCCGGCACTCGCGGAGGGTGAAAATCCGCCGCTCGCGCTGCTGAGTGCAGTGATCGAGCGTCAGGCCGCGCTCATCGCGCAGTGGATGTGCGTCGGCTTCGTGCACGGCGTGATGAACACCGACAACATGGCGCTCTCCGGCGACACGATTGACTATGGGCCGTGTGCTTTCATGGACGCGTACGATCCGGCGACGGTGTTCAGTTCGATCGATCGGCACGGGCGCTACGCCTTCGGAAAACAGCCGGGCATCGCGCAGTGGAATCTGACGCGGCTCGCCGAGACGCTGCTGGCTGTGCTGCACCCAGAGGAAGAGCGGGCAGTGGCGCTGGCGGAGGAGGCGCTGGCGGGTTTCAAAGATCGCTTCGAGCATCACTGGCTTGCTGGCATGAGGAGGAAGCTCGGCCTCTTTGCGGAGGAGGCCGGGGACGCGGCGCTGATCGAGTCGCTGCTGGCATGGATGCGAAATGCGAAGGCCGATTTCACGAACACCTTTGCCTCGCTGGCGCACGACACCGCGACCGATGAGGCATGGCAAAAGGACGCCGATTTTTCCGCGTGGCACGCGCGATGGCAGGCCCGTCTCGGGCGGCAATCGCAAGCGTCCGCGGATTCCGCGCAGCTTCGGCGTGCGAGCAATCCCGCCGTGACCCCGCGCAATCATCTCGTCGAAGTCGCGCTCGCCGCGGCGGAGCACGGAGACTTGCGCGTGATGGAGAGTCTGCTGGAAGTTCTCGCTGCGCCCTACGATCACGCGCAGCACGCGCCGGAGTTTCGCTCGTCCGCACCGGCGGGCGGTGGCGCGTACCAGACCTACTGCGGCACATGAACCGGCGGTTGGCCGATTTCCCACAAAACATGTCAGATGGGGTTGGCAGCGTCAGCGGTTACTGATACCTGCACCTCCGAGTTCCCAAAAACCATGAACCGCATTCCCCGTCCCCTGGCCGTTTCGATTCGCGCAATTTCCGCAGCCGTATTTTTCGCTACTGCGATTCCACACGCAGTCGCCGCGGAGCCGCGTCCGCTGCGCGTGCTGTTCTTTGATCCGACGGGCGCGGAGCAGATCAAGGCGGGTGTGCTGCGTGTCGCGATGGAGCAACTCGGGCGTGATGCGATTTACTTCGACTACTTCACTGCGGCGTCGGGGCTGAGCGAAAAGATGGCGGGGCTTTACGATGTCGCGATGGTCCTCGGCGGCGGCGATGCTCCAGCGCTTGCGGCACTGAAGGCGAAGAAGCGTGTCGTGGGGATCAAGGACAGCGACGCGCCTTCGGCCATTCGCTCGACGATCCTTGCGACGGTGGACCCGGCGGCGAAAGCGGAGTGGGAGAAATTTCACGCGCAGCGCGTGCCGGAGGTGCGGGAGAAAAATCCGCTCGTCGCGAACTATGAGAAGCGCGCGGAGGCGATCACGTATCAGCATCCGTTTAGCGCGAAGGGCGCGATGGAGCGCACGCAGGTGCCGGCGGATTTGAAACTGGAGCTTTACGCGAGCGATCCGGAAATCGGGAAGCCGATCGCCTTTGCGTGGGACGCGCGCGGGCGCCTGTGGGTCGCGGCGACGAGCGACTATCCGCACGGCGTCGTCGAGGGCGGCGCGGGGCACGACAAGATCATCATTTGCGAGGACACGAAAGGCACGGGGCGTGCGGACAAGTTCACCGTCTACGCCGACAAGCTGAACCTGCCGACGGGCCTCGTCTTCGCGCGCGGCGGAGTGATCGTCGCGCAGCCGCCACAGTTGCTTTTCCTCAAGGACACGAATGGCGACGACAAGGCGGACGTGCGCGAGGTGCTCATTGATGGTTGGGGCATCCGCGACACGCATGCGCAGGCGAGCAATTTGCACTTTGGCTACGACAACTGGCTCTACGGCTGCGTCGGCTACTCGGGCTTCAAGGGCACGGTCGGCGGTGCGCCGTTCGAGTTTTCGATGGGCACGTATCGCTTCAAGCCGGACGGCTCGGCGCTGGAGTTTCTGCATCAGTTCACGAACAACGCGTGGGGGCACGGTGCGAACGACGCCGGCGATCAGTTCGGCGGCACGGCGAATGGTGCGCCGATTTTCTTTGGCGGCATCCCGGCGACGAGCTGGCCCGCGGGTGTGCGCGGGATGACGGCGAAGAAGATCAACGCCGTCGAGCAGGTGCGCGCGATCACGCCGAACTACCGGCAGGTGGATGTATTCGGCGCTGATGCGAACGGCGCGCACTGGGGCGGCTACACCGCGGCGGCAGGCTCGACATTCATCTACTCGTCGAAGCTGCCCGCGCGATTCCAGGGCAAGGCGATGGTGTGCGAGCCGACGATGAAAGTCGTGAACCTCATGGATGTGCAGGCGGACGGCGCAGGCTGGAAGGCGCTCGATGCGATGCCGATTTTCGCGAGCAGCGACGAGTGGACTTCGCCCGTGTGCGCCGAGGTCGGCCCGGATGGCGCGGTGTGGATCGCGGACTGGCAGAATTTCATCATCCAGCACAATCCCACGCCGAGCGTCGCGCG